>CAUJEQ010000244.1 GCA_963169135.1 Chloroflexota bacterium | reverse complement strand
CAGTTCGTGCAATCGGTCGTCGTCTATCCCGAAATAGTGCCCGAGTTCGTGCAGCACCGTTTTTCTCACCTGTTCCCGCACTTCGTCGTCGTTCGAACAGATCGCTTCGATGTGCTCCTGGTAGATGCTGATCTTGTCCGGCGCCACCAGGTTGTAGTACTCGCCCCGCTTCGTCAGCGGGATCCCGTGGTAGAGCCCCAGCAGCAGCCCGCCGCGCCCGAGGCCCGCCGCCTTCCGGTCCATGGCCGTTGGGCGCCGCTCGATCACGATGTCCACGTTGTGCACGTTCTGCAGGAGCTCCGGCGGCAACAACGCCACCGCTTCCCGTACCAGCCTCCGGAACTCGCGCCGTTCCAGCTGCCTGCCCCTATCGCCGCGTCGGTGATGCGCTCCAGAGCGTCTTAAACAGCTCATCGCCGCGGATCGCCGCGCGCTGCTGTTCCCGCTCCAGATCCATCAGCTCCGCCATCACGTCCGCCGCCTCCCGGACCGATTCGGCGTGTCCCGTCTCGATGATTCGCTCAGCGATCTGCCGCCACACGCCCGTCTCTTGCAGCGACCTCGCGAACCGCGGCCAGAATACTGCCACGATCTTCTCCGGATCGCCGAACCGTGGGCGCAGTTGGCGCAGGCTCTTGTAGCGCTCCTGTACGTTTCGCACCGGTTCAACCAGCCGCACCGCCGGCCCGTCGATTTCACTCGAGCGGAAGTCCAGCAGCAGCCGCTGCCCCACCGTGATGAACCTGACGATCACCACTTCGTGCGTCTGGATCGTCGACGCGATCTCTTCCAGGTCGACGTTGAAATCGTTATCCACGCGATCTCCGAGTGTACCGGCTGCTTGCCCCCCCGGCCAGCTACATGGCCCCTGGCACCGAATTGCAACCAAGAACCCGCCCCCCGATGACGACAAACAGGACGAGATGCCATTCTTCAACCGGTCCTCCGTCAATCGCCGGGTCGAACGCCTCATCCGCGCGGGCATCGGGGTCCGCGAGACCACCTGGGCTCTTGATTCACCGGGCGACCCCGGCCTTACCCGCCTGCTTACCGAACGCATCGTCGACTGGGTGCGCCTCTCCATGGGGGAGATGCGACGCCCCTACGGCATCGATCACGTCGCGCTCGCACTCGCCTGCCGCGATGGCTCCGGTCGAGTCATGTGCAGCACCAGCCTTGGTGTCCTCCGTCCCATCAGCTTCTATGGCGATGGCCCTTCAGCGGAAGTGAATGCGTTCCTTGGCGATGTTGCCCGCGTCAGCGGTAACCGGCCGGTGGAAATGGTGGGCGCGCTGCTCAGCCTCGGCGATATCGCCTTCGAGCTGAATGGCCGCCCGGCCGCCGCCTGAGCCACGTTGTCCCCCATCTTCGTCACCCGCTACACTCCGCACTATGGCGAACGTCGCAAACCCCACCCGCGCTCGTGAGCGCATCCAGGCCCAGGTCGACCGCATCGCATGGCTCCGCGGTAGCGGCCCCAACCCCTTCGAGTATGACCTCTGGGACGACCGCACCATCGAGGTGCTCACCGCCACCTATGGCGATGGTTCGCCCGAACTCCAGCGCTACTTCGAGGCCGCCGGCAAGCGTGGCCGCCTCCCGGGCGTCCGCGGACAGGCCGAGAACATGACCCTCAACATCCACGGCCCCTGGGGCATCCGCGCCCGTCTCGACCGCGCCGAGGCCGTCCTCAAGGATCTCGCCGGCTCACTCGCCTGATAGCTCGCCGAATTCGATACCCGGGAACCGCCGCCTGAGCTCTGCCGCAAGCCCCTCCAGCCGCCGCTGGTACGCCGGACCCGTCAGTTCCTCCGTCGTCATGATCACCGCGTTCTCCCGGTTGTCCGAGTAGTACCGCTTGCGTTCGCCCACTTCATAGAACCCGTACTCCCGGTACAGCGCGCGGGCCGCCTGGTTCGACTCGCGCACTTCCAGCGTCGCCACCGACATGCCGTGCTCAATCGCCAGATCCACCAGCCCATGGACCAGGAGGCGCCCCAGCCCCCGCCTCCGCTCCTCCGGTAGCACCGCAACGGTCACCACGTGCGCCTCATCCACCATCAGCCACAGTCCCGCGAACCCGGCGATGCCTGCCCCCGCCTCTTCCAGCACGATATAGCGCGCCATCCCGTTGCCGGTGAGCTCGCGCTCGAACGCCGTCGCCGGCCATCCCCCGGAATACGCCGCTCGCTCGACCGCCATCACCTCCGGGACGTCTTCCGGGCTCATCCTCCGGAGCCGTGGCGCCTCCCATCGTGGTTCCGCATTCCCCATGCTCCAATCCTAGTCTCCTGCCTCCTCGTGGCAACGCCCCGTTCTCCCATCAGGTTTGCCCCGTGCTTGCCGATACCCTCAATACATGGCCACCATCGTCGCGCCTGGCACCGCGCTCACCGTCGTCCGGCGCTCCTCCCCACCGCAGCAGTGGACTGCCTCAGTTGTCGTCTCCCGCGAAGATTCGATCGCGGCCCGCGTCAACACTCCGCCGGCCGCCTGGGACGCGGACTTCCCCTACATGCTCATCCTGGGCGTCCCGGGCTCGCGCACCTTCGCCATCGGTTCGTTCGTCGCCGCCAAGACCGATGTCGCGGCCTTCCGCATCACCACGCACTGGCGTCCCCTCGACCTTCGCAAAGACCGCCGCTTCCAGACAGACCTCCAGGCCGAAGTCCGCTCCGTCCTCGGTACCTCGCGCCAGCCCGGCCGCCTCATCGATATTTCCCTCGGTGGTCTCGCCGTCGCTGTCGAGTCTCGTCCCGGCGGCAGCCAGCTCGATGTCAGCCTCTGGAACGGCGGCTACTCCGCCATGGTCCCGTGCGAACTCGTCCGCGCGACGCCCAACGAGAAGGGCCAGACCGTGCTCCACCTTCAGTTTCGCGACCTCACTCCGCCGCAACAGGCGTTCGTCCGCCAGTTCGTTGCCTCGCTCATGTCCAGCGAAGGCGAGGCATCTTGAAGTCCGCCGCTCTCCGCTCTGGATTCGCTCCGGCGGCGCCGGTAGCATCCGCCCGTGATCCTCAGCCCCGCCGCCCTCGCCGGCTTCACCATCGAGGCCACCGCTTCAGGCCCAGTACTGGAACAAGCCGCCCGCGAACTTCGCGAGCACCTGGCGCGCATTCCCGCAGCGGGCGCGCCCGGCGTGATCCGCCTCTCCGCCTCCGCCGGCCTGGTTGATGCCTTCACCGTGACCGTTGGCCCGAACGAGGTCCACATCGCCGGCGCCAACCCGCGGGGCGCTCTCAACGGGGCGCTCTGGCTGCTCGAACAGGCCGGTTTTTCCTGGCTCGCCCCGGGCGGCCATGGAACCCGCTTCACGCCCGGTCAGTCAATTGCTCTTGGCGTCCACGAACATGCGCCCGCCTTCGCCCGCCGCACCTTCATCCTCGGCTGCGACGCCCTCCACGACGACTGGCGGGCATGGCTCCAGTTCGCCAGCCGCAACCGCCTCAACGACATCTTCTTCCACGACACGCCTCCCAGCCGCCTCGACCGCGCCGGCGCCCTTCGCCCCGCGACCTACGACGAGCTTGCGGCCGATGGGCGCGGCTGGATGTTCGAGCGCTGGGACACCGATGGCCCCGCTATCCGGGCCGTAGCCTCCGATCATGGCATGGCCATCCAGTTCGGCGGCCACCACCTCCCCTCGCTTCTCCCCCGCGAACTCTTCGCCGGCCACCCGGACTGGTTCCCCTTCCGCAATGGCGAACGCAACTCCCGTTACAACCTCTGTACCTCCAGCGACGGAGCCATTGCCGCCCTCCGCACCGCGGCCCGCGCGTGCTTAGAACGCTTCCCGGGCGCGGATGTCTACCACCTCTGGGCCGACGACATCCGCGGCGGTGGCTGGTGCGAGTGCGAGCGTTGCGCCGGCCTCTCGCCATCGGACCAGGCTCTTCGCGCCACAAATATCCTTGCGGACGTCCTCGCCGAGGTCGCCCCGGCCGCGAGCGTCGCCCACCTGGCCTACCACGACACCATCGAGCCGCCCACAGCCGTCCAGCCGGCCCCGAACGTCGTTGCCCTCTACGCCCCCCGTCCACGCTCCTACGCGTTCGCCATCGATGACCCCGCCTGCCCCCGCAACGCCTCCGGCCACTGGCAGCCTTTCCTCGGCCTGGGCGAGACGTTCGGCGACGCCTCTCGCGTCCACGTCTTCGAGTACTACAGCGATGCGATCCTGTACCGCTGGCTCGCTCCCCTGAATCTCCAGGTGCTCCCGGCAGACCTCCGCGCCTATGCGGGTGCCGGCGTCACCACCATCGAAGACCTGGCGGTCACGCCCCGCCCCTGGCTCGGCCCCGCCTGGCACGCCTGGTGGTTCGCCCGCGCCGCATGGGACCCCCAGGCCGACCCGAACGCAGCCCTCCACGCGTTTTGCGAGGCCGCCTTCGAATCCGATGCCCCAGCCTTCGAACAGGCCTTCTTCGCCCTCGAAACGGGCTACCGCCTCCTCCTCGACCTGGGCGAACTCCAGCAGATCCCCCGCCACGACATCCTCGACTTCTCGGATACGCCCCGCGAGGCCCTCACCGCAAAGGCACGGCAGATGGAGCGGGCGCTCGATGACTTTCACCGCGCGGCCCGGTCGGTCCCCCTGGCGCCCGCCGGCATGGGCGCGGCCGCCCGCGACGAGTTCGCGATCGTGATCTCCTATGCCATCCACCTGGCCAACCGCGTCATCGCCTGGGATGCCGCTCTTGCCGGAGACCGCGCTGTTGCTCTCCGCACCATCGCCGATGCACGCACCGCCCTCAGCGCTACCGAAGACTGGTGCAATCGCCACGTGACTCCCGCCTACGCGAACCTTGCCGCGAACATGCTCCGCGCTGCTCGTTACCACACCGCCTCGATCGAGGCGCTGATCGACCAAAAAACCGTACCTTGACGTGCGCGTTAACGTTGATAGACTACGGTCTAGACATGGGAGACATACCCGCGCCCGACCGCTACCTCCAGATTGGCGAAGCTGCCGAACGAGCACAGCTTACCCAGCGCACGCTCCGCTATTACGAGGAAAAAGGGCTGCTCAGCCCGCCTACGCGGATGGATGGCGGATTCCGCCTCTACTCGGCCGAGGACATGGACCGCGTCGATCGCATTCGCGAACTCAAGGACCTTCTGGGCTTCTCGCTCGCCGAAATCAAGGACATGCTCGAGGCAGAAGACGTTCGCCTCCAGATCAAGGCCGGCTGGCGCACCGACGCCGACGCCGCCGAAAAGGCCGCGCAGATCCGCCGCGCTCGCGAAGTCACCCTTCATCAGATGGAGATGATCGACCAGAAGATGGAGCGCATGGCCTCGATGCGAAAGGTCCTCGCGGATCGGGTGAAGAAGCACGACGAGATGCTGGCTCGCTGGGCTGAGGCCTCCGGCGAACCGGCACCCGCCGCCGCGTCCAGAAACCTGCGCTAGCGCAGGTACACCCCCCGCCAATCCGCTAAGCTAGCTTCCATGGCATTCGTCGACGCCCTCGGCCGCCCGCTTCGCGACCTTCGCATCTCGGTCACCGACCGGTGCAACTTCCGTTGCACCTACTGCATGCCCCGCGAAGTCTTCGGCCCGGACTACCAGTTCCTCCAGCGAACCGAACTGCTGACCTACGAGGAGATCGGCCGCCTAGCCCGCATCTTCGTCGAACACGGGGTTGAAAAGATCCGCCTCACCGGCGGCGAACCGCTCGTCCGCCGCGACCTCCACCAGCTCATCGCGCTGTTGCGCGAGACGCCGGGGCTCAAGGACCTCACCCTCACGACCAACGGTTCGCTCCTCCGCGCCCAGGCCCAGCGCCTCCGCGATGCCGGCCTCCAGCGCATCACCGTCTCCCTCGATTCGCTCGACGAGGCAATCTTCAAGTCCATGAACGATGTCGGCGTCCCGCCATCCGTCGTGCTCGATGGCATCGAGGCCGCCCGCGCAGCTGGCCTTGCCCCCATCAAAGTCAACGCAGTCGTCAAGCGTGGCGTCAACGACGACACCATTGTCGACCTCGCCAGGCACTTCAAGGGCACCGGCATCATCGTTCGGTTCATCGAGTTCATGGATGTGGGCGCCACCAACGGCTGGCAGATGCGGCATGTCGTCCCCGCCCACGAAATCGTGGCCCGTATCAACGCGGAACTCCCTATCGAGCCCGCTGAGCCCAACTATCGCGGCGAGGTCGCCAGGCGATGGCGCTACCGCGACGGCTCCGGCGAAATTGGCCTGATTACTTCGATCACCGAACCCTTCTGCGGCGATTGCACCCGTGCCCGCCTCTCCCCCGAAGGCGAGCTCTACACCTGCCTCTTCGGCAACCGCGGCCACGACTTCCGCTCCCTCCTCCGCGACGGAGCCTCGGACGACGAAATCTCCACGTTCCTCGGCTCCGTCTGGCGCGTCCGCAACGACCGCTACTCCGAGATCCGGTCCGAGCACACGGCTGGCCTGCGCAAGGTCGAGATGTCCCACATCGGCGGCTGATAGGCTTCTCAGGCGCCTGGCTCAGGAGTACCCTCCCCGCCATACAACGCACGAGAGGTAAACCTATGACCACACAGGAAGCCGCCGGCGGCATCACCGTCAGCGAAGGTGTCATCACCGGGCCGCTGCGCCGCTCGGTCAACAACTCCGCCACCGCGAAGGGCAGCATCCACGACGACGCCACGGCTTCGAAGCTCGGCTTCCGCGGCGGCACGGTCGCCGGCTCCATCCACCTCGAACTCTTCCCGCCCCTTGCCGTCCACGCGTTCGGCCAGCGCTGGTACGAGCGCGGCGCCATCTCCATGTATTTCCTCAACGCCACCACCGACCGCGAGGCTGTCCGCGCGTACCTGAAAGAGCCGCCCGCCGGCGCCTCCGACGCGCAGGTCGACGCCTGGGTCCTCCGGGAGGACGGCATGCAGGTCGCCCAGGGTACCGTCTCCGTCGGCAATCCCGGCGTCCCCACCGCCCTCCAGGCCCGCCCGCTCGATCGTTTCGAACCGGGCGAGCTGCGCCTTCTCGCCGGGGTGGAAGCTGGCCGCAAGTTCGACCCCGTCCGCGTGAGCACCTCGCTCGACCAGCAGGTTCAGCGCCTCCAGGTCACCACCGAGCCCATGGACTGGTACACGGGCGACTCGCCCTGGGGCGGTCCCATCGTCATGCCCGCGCCCATGGTCCAGATGCTCTACGCCAAGAGCGTCCAGACCCTCCGCGGCGGTATCGGCCAGGCCGTCGGCCTCTTCGGCGCCATCGAACTGCGCCACATCTACGGCCCCGTCATGGTCGGCCAGGAGTACACCTGCACCGGCGAAGTCGTCGCCGTCGGCCAGAGCCCCAAGACCGAGTACATGTGGTTCGAGACCGGCCTCGACGACGATTCCGGCAAGCGCGTCGCCGAGATGCGCATGCTCCTCCGCTGGATGAAGGCTTCGAGCCCCCTCTACCCGGAGCTGCGCCAGCAGTAGGGGTGTGACCGGCGTTGCGGGGCGCCGCCTCGGTGTCCCCGCAACGCTGCCGCCAGCGCGCTCGGCAACGCAGCCACCTGGTTGTCGTACACCGCTCGCCCGGCCCCGGTTCCTGAAGATGCCTGTCCCGGAACGGGGTTCAGTGGGAGTGTGCCGCCTCCCGCAGGTGTGGAGAGCCTTGCTCGGCGTCGAAGGGGTCGGCGTGCACATCGACAACGGAACCTGGCGGGAGCACGTCGAGCCACGCCTGTCGCAGGTCTTCGCCGACATCGTGCGCCTGGATCAGGCTGTAGCTCGCGGGCATGCACACATGCGCGACGAGGTGGACGGTGCGCCCGGAGTGACGGAGGCGAATGTCGTTGATGTGATCGAAACCTCCGACTTCCTCCGCCGCATGCTCCAGTTCGTGACGGATCCCGGGGTCCCCGTGATCGAGGAGCCGGAGGATCACTTCCCGGCCAGATTCGTATGCCGCCCACCCGATCAGCACGCCGATGCCAAGGCCCACGGCAGCGTCGATTCGCGGCTGATCGATCATGATCCCGATCGCCGCCGCCACGACCCCGAGCGAAGTGAACCCGTCGGCGCGAGAGTGCTGCCCGTCGGCCACGAGCGCGGAACTCCCGATACGTTTGCCAACGCGAAGCTTGTATTGCGCGACCGCCTCGTTACCGGCGAACCCGACAATCCCGGCAATCAGCACCAGCCACGGACGATGGAGGTCCGGCGTTTCCCCGAAGGCACGCACTGACTCGAAGATGACGAGGACCGCGCTGGCCGCTATCAACCCAACAACGGCAAGCCCGGCGAGATCCTCCAACCGGTGATATCCGTAACCGAAGTGCGCCGTCCGCTGCCGTTTCGTGACAATGAACGCCAGCCACACGATTGCTGTCCCCGCCACGTCGACGCCGTTGTGGAGTGTGTCGCCGAGGAGTGCCACGGATCCGCTCAGCAGCAGCAAGGCGACCTGAAAGACGGTCGTCAGGCCAAGCCCTGCCACCCCCACCTTGAGTGCGCGCACGCCATCCCGAGTCGATAGGTCCAGTGAACGGACATGTGAATGACCGTGACCGTGCTCATGCGTTGAGTTCATGTCTCGATTAGAAGTGCCGCCGCCCGGTGCATCAAGAAGGCAACTACGACGGGTAGCATCTGCCGCCAGTGGCCGATTTTCGGCTCACGGTCGTACACCGCCCGCCCGGTCCCGGTTCCCGTTAGGCGTGAGGCCCGCTCTCCCGCGCCGCCGCCCGGTAAATCCCCCGAGACATCAACGACTGCTCCGACTCCGCCCGCGCGTTGTACACCTCCGCCCGCGCGGCCCGCACGTCCGCATCGTCCGGCGCAGCCAGGCCGGCGAGTTCCGCCAGGTGGCACGCCAGGCGCAGGTCGCCGGAGTCCGCCAACTCGCGCGCCCTCGCCGCGAGCATCGCCGCGCCGCCCGAAAGCCGGGCCAGCTCCCCGGCGACTTCCGCCTCCCGCGCCGGCTTCACGTTCGCCGGGTTCCCGTCCCACCAGCCGCCATACATCCGCCACACATTCCGGACGATGAATTCGGGCTCGTCGTACAACGGCTCCAGGTACGGGCGCCGCAGCAGATCCTCGGGCGCCTTCACGGTGTGGATGACCTCGTCGAGCCGTACGCCCCGGTTCAGCAACTCCACCGTCTGCGCCACGAGCGTCTCGAGCAGCTCCGCAGTCTCTCCGAGCGCCAGCTGGATGCGGGCGCTCCCGTAGATGGGGAACCCGTGGCTCGGCACGAACACCTCCGCGCCCATCGCCGCCATCGCCCGCAACGCCACTGCCCACTCCTCCGGGTAGCGCTGCACCTTCTGGGGGTTACCCGCGTTCGGCGTCCGCCAGATGAAGAAGTCCCCGGCGCAGATCAGTTTCAGCGACGGCACCCACACCCACGTGTGGTCGTCGGTCTCGCCTTTGCCGTGCCGCAGTTCGAACGTCACACCGCCCTGCTCGAACGACATTGACTCCGCGTAGGTCTCGTCCGGCTGCCGCCAGCGTTCCCACTGGGCCTGTCCCTCGAGAGACAACGGCCGCGCGCCAAACTGCCGCGCGTTGATGACCGCGTTGTAGCCGGAGGTGCGCGTGTACCGGTCGAACCGCTTCGGTACGTTCTCGTGCGCAATCACGTGCGGCCGGTCGTACCCGCGCGCCAGCGCGTCCGCGTCGAACGCCGCCATCCCGCCCACGTGGTCGAAGTGCCCGTGGGTGTACACCACCCGGCAAACCGGGTCGGTACTCCACTCGCGCAACGCGCCTACCACTGCTTCGCCGTGCGCTACGCCGCTCACATCGACCACCACCAGGCCGTCGCCCGTCTTTATCGTGATGGACTGTCCGAACCCGCTCGTGAGCGCCACGCCCGGCACGACCTCGAACAACTGGCCCGGCCGGGCCATCTGTCGATCGGCCTCCGCCCGGGCGCCGCTCCACGCCAGCTCAGCCAGCTCCTGCATCGTCACCATCTCGTGCTCCGGCCGCAAAAAATGAGGCGCCCCCTGCGGGACGCCCCATCGTAGTACATCTGCCCAACGCCCAAGTTAGCTCAGGGAACCGCGAGATTGAAGACGACCGGTGCTCCCGGGCTGTCGCCGACCGTCCGGCCCGTCGGGTACAGCACTCCATTGTGGTACACGGAGATCGCCGACCCGACCCGGTTCGCGCACATCTCGGGTGCCGCCCCGTAGTCTACCCGGTAGCCGCCCGCCGCCTTCGTGGCCCGCACCGGCCCGAGCACGCCATCAAACGCCAGCCCCACCTCGGTCCCCTCCGGCGCATCCACCCCGCCGATCGTGAACAGGCCGAACACGCTGTTCGGCGGTGACGATGACGACACGTTCGGGCAGTACTCCCCGCCCGCCACCGCTGCCGGAGCGGTCGGCGTCGGCGTGGCAGTGGGTTCGGGTGCCGCCTGCTGAGGCGGGTTCGCCGCACCGCCGCCCCCGCCTGTCTGTCGCGCGGTCGCAGTGGCGGTCGCCGTCGGCGACGGGCTGGGCGTGGCAGTCGCCGTCGGGCTCGGTGCCGGCGTCGAAGTCCGGGTCTGCGTTGCGGTCGCGCTGGCCGTGGCGGTTGCCGTTTCGTTGTCGCGCTCCGCCACCACGGTCCCGCCGCTCCCGCCGTCGTCAGTCAGGAGCCACACCCCGAGCGCCGCGAACACGATCCCAAGGATGCCAAGGCCGGTCCAGCCCATGGCCTGGCGCGCCGGCGTGCTGAAGAACGATTGGAGCCAGTTCATGCACGCATAAGCCTAGGCCAATCTTGCCCTCCAGTCCCGGGCTCGCACTGAACGCACCGTTAACTCCGCCAGCTAGAAGGAACGGTCGGCCGCCTAACCCCACCAGTGCTCGATGGGCTTCTTCGCCGTGCTCGCGAACGGCAACTCCACCCGCTGCCCCAGCCGGGCCGACTCGTACGCGGCGCAGATGATCTCCAGCACCCGTCGTCCATCTTCTCCGCTCGACTGCAGCTCGGCCCGCCCTTCGATCACGTCCACGAAGTGTTGGATCTCCTGCGGGAAGCCGAACTGCCATGCCTCTTCATACATCGGGTACTGCCAGCCACTCCGCGTCGAGGCGTCCAGTGCCGTCTCGCTCTCCGGCGCCGTGTACATGGCGATCGCCGGGCCGCGCTCCAGGTTCGCGACCAGCCGGCCCTTTGGGCCGTACACCTCCAGGTAGTCGTTTCCGCCCGGCATCGCCCACGAGTTCTCGGCGATCCCGATGGCCCCGCCGGGAAAGTGGAGGATCACCGTCGAATGGTCCTCGCCGAGGCCCTTTTCAGAGTGCGCGTAGCGGCCCATGGTCGCGGTCACCGCTTCCGGCCAGGCCCCCATCGCCCAGCAGATCGCGTGGATGCTATGGCACCCCATGTCGAGCACGACACCCCCGCCCGACCGCTCTACATCCCAAAACCACGGCGAATACGGCCCCCCGTGGCATTGGGCCTGCTTCACCAGGAACGGTTGCCCGACCTGCCCCCGCCTGGCAAGCTCTCGCACGCGCTGGTACATCGGCACGAACAGCAGGTTTTCCGCATACATCAGCGCCACCCCGGCCCGCTCGCATGCCCCGATCATCCCGTCCGCCTCGGCCAGGCTCATCGCCAGCGGCTTCTCGCAGAGCACGTGCATCCCGGCGGCAGCGGCTCGTAACGCGATGTCGTAGTGCAGGTCGTTTGGCACCGCAATCGCAACCGCGTCCAGATCGCCGGCCGCGATCATGTCCCGGTAGTCCGCGTAGTGCCGCGCGATGTCCCAGCGCCCGGCGAACGCCTCCGCAGTGTTCGGGGACGCGACCGCCGCGATTTCCGCGCCCGCCACCTGCCGCAGCGAATGCGCGTACAGGTTCCCGATGAACTGTGTCCCGGCGAGGCCGATGCGAACCGTCATGGCCCGCCAGTGTGGCCGGTGACGGGGCGGGTGTCACGTCCCTCCCTCCGGCTCACTGCTTCCGGGCCACCACCACGCGGAAAGGAAGGAACACGAGTTCGCTCCACACCCTGTCTGTCGTCACCGCCGGCAACCCGAGCTTATCGGCGAGCGCAAGGCATGCCCGGTCCCCTAGTGATAACCCGTAACTGCGCGTGGCCTTCCGAAGCGTTCCTGCTGCGAGAGCGTCGCCCTCGTCGAATGCGTGGATTTCCAACTGCAACGAGCGGATGGTGTCGGTGACGACCCAGTCCGGCACACCCCGGTCCGCCAACTTGGCTGCAACCTCCGCCACGTTGACCGCACTGATCGCACAGGCGTCTCGAGCCAAGAGTGCCTCTACCGTTCGAGCGCCCGGCTCATCCTGTAAGAGCGCCATCACCGCCGACGCGTCGAGGACTGCTTCAGTCATCGATCTCAGCCCGGCGTTCGATGATCAGTTCATCGGCCATCGAAGGTGTCCCCGAAACGTAGGGGCGAACCAACTCCTGCGCCCGGCGAATGCCTCGCAACCGCGTCGCAATCCTGAGTTCGCCGTCCTCGATCTCCACGACGACGGTGTCACCGGGTCGCAGTCCAAGCTCCTTCCGAAACCGGGCGGGGATGACGATCCTGCCACCTTCGAGAATCCGTACAGATTCTGATCGCTCTGCCATACCAGCACTTTATGGCAGACGCCTTCCTCTTGCAACGCCGGACTGGGTATGTCACGTCTCCCGCTTCGCCGGCTTCCGGATGAACAACAACAACACTGCCGCCGCCAGGTTGAACATGGCGATAGCGAAGAATGCCCCGTTGTAGTCGCCTACCCGGTCGACGTACTCCGAGACCAGCAGTGGCGCGCCTGCCCCGAGAAACAGCGAAAAAGGCAGCCCCGCGCTCCGCACCGACCCGAGATAACGCCGTCCGAAGAACGTTGCCCAGATCAGCTCCTGCAGCGGGATCATCCCGCCCCAGCCGAACCCCAGGAGGAGGAACCCGCCCCAGATGAGCGGGTTCGCTTCCGAACGCACCGACAGCGTGATGACCAGGATGGAGATGCCCGTGATGAACGCGCTGATCGATGCCAGCCGCTTCGGGTCCGTCTTGTCCATCAACAGGCCCCAGAACGGCTTGGAGACCAGTGCCGGGATCGATGCCAGCGTGATCATGAAGGCGGCGGTCGATCGTGAATACCCCGCGTCGGTCATGAACGGGATGGTGTGCAGCAGCATCACCCCGATCGTCAGCCCGAACATGCCGAACGCCAGCACGAGCATGTAGAACGACACCGTCCGCAAAGCCTCTCCCCGCGTCAGCGACCCGGCGAAGTCGATGCTCGCCTTTTGCCCGGCGCCTGCCGCCACCTGCGCCGCGGTCTTGCCGTCCGGGTGGAGGCCGTAGTCCTCCGGTGCCCGCCGCATGAGGAATGCAATCGGCACGATCAGGACGAGAGCGCCGCCACCCATGAACCGCCAGCCGGCCCTCCAGCCCCACTCGTCGATGACCTGTGTCATGGCCGGCGTCAGGAGCACGCCCGCCATGGACACTCCCATCGAAGCCAGCGCGACAGCCAACCCCCGCTTCTCCACGAACCACTTCGAAAGCGTGACGTTCACGACCAGGTTCCCGATCATCGCCGCGCCCATCGTCATGATCAGGCCGTTCAGGAGGATCCAGTGCCACAGCTGCTGCACGAAACTCAACGCGAACAGCGACGTCGAGAGGATCGTGATGCCGATGAGCATCAGCCGGCGTCCACCGTGGCGGTCGACGTGCGCGCCGATGAAGAAACCGGTGAACGCCATGATTACCTGGGCGATCGTGCGCGCATACGTGAACTCGGCCCGAGTCCAACCCAGGTCGTCTGTCATCGGCTTCAGAAACGCGCCAACCACGTAGTTCTGCGAGCCAACAGCCACGAATTGCGCGACAAAGGCCGCCCCGATGAGCCAGTAGCCGAAGTAGATGCGACGCGTGCCCGAAGCCGCCTGCAAGGTCGTCGAGGCGGCGCCTCCCGCTGATTCACGCGCCATGAATGGTCACCTGAGCATTAACGATTTTGCGAGTCTACACCGCGCTTCGGGAGGTGCCACTTTCCCCCGAAGATTCGTCAGTACAGCGCCTGCAGCGCCTCCAGGCAGGCTCGCGCCGCTGCCTCCGGCGCGGTCGATTCCGTCCGCGCCAGCGCTGTCGCCGCGTCAATCCGGCCGCTGCTCCGGCGCATGAAGTCGGTCACATCCATCCGCAGCTCCCATGCTGCAGTCTCACCCCGCCCGATAGCCCACGAGCCACCGGCTGGGCCGGTCAGCGTCAGCGTGAACGAGAGCCCCGGAGCCTTCTTTTCGACCTGGAGCGCCGCGTCGGCCACCGTCAGCGCAACCATCACGTCATCATGGCCCGGGGTCTGTTCGAATCGCTTTCCGGTCGCGTCGGCGATGTCCAGGCGGTGGATCCACATGTCGCGCGGGAAGATCCGATGCAACAACGTCCCCAGCCCCACCAACCCCACAGGCGGTGCGGGCACCCGCATGTTGCTGGCTATCACGTTCAGCCGTCCGCGCGATTCGATGGACTTCGGCGTCCCGTCCCGGACCTCCGCGATGAGGTCCTCGACCGGACGTTCCCGGCGGATGTCCACCTGCCGCTGGTTCAAGGCGTCCAGGGTCGACATGCCCCGCTTCCGGTAGGGCGCCGTCCCGCGCGGGTCCAGCTGCGCGACGAAACCCCGCAGCCCCGACCCCATCTGCACGTGCCCTGCCTGGTGGGCGACCACGTCCTTCACGTCCCACAGGGCGCAGGGAGTTGGGTTGCTCCAGTCGCCCGGCTCGAGCTGGTTCAACAGGTCCACGAAGGCAGCCAGCTCCTGTTTCGCGAGCTTCGCAGAGGTGGCCCGATCCGGGGCCCGAATGTCCCGCGCCCTGATTGCCTTCCCCTTCCGGTCAGTCGCTGTGGTTATCGACATGGGCGTCCTCCTTGTGGGCGTCATTCAGGTCCCTGCCGCATCCATGCAGCCTCGATGAGTCCTGCCGCCGCAGGGATGAGGGGTGAGAACCGGCCGCTGCCAATCGGTGCATCGGGTTCGTTCGCGCGCTTCAACGAGGTCAATCCGTGCATGAGCGCCAGCACCAGGTCGCGCGTCGCCGCAGCGTCCAGCCCGCTCCGGGCGATCCCCGCATCCAGCGCCTGTTGCCACCACCGCTCGCCGTCTTCGAGAAGCCCTCGCGCCTCCACCATCGACTCCTCCGAGGGCACGAACCCCGGCACCGGCCGCTCGAATAGCAGTGCGTACAGGTCGGGGTTCTCGTCCGCGAAGGCCATGTAGTCCGCAATGACTGCCGGGATCACGTCCGCGGTCAGCCCATGAGACTGCAGGAGCTTCGCGAGCCGCCGCCGATATGTGATCATTCCGCCTCGAAACAGCTCGTCGTACAGCGCGTGCTTGCTGGCGAAGTAGGTGTACAGAGACGGCGGCTTCATCCCGACCCGGCGCGCCACTTCGTTCAGGCTTAGCGCGCCAACGCCCTCCGCCCGCATGATGTCGCGAGCGGCTACAAGGATGGACTCACGCACCATCGGGTATCCATGGTGCCGCCGCGTCCCTGGTGTCCCTCCCGCCGCGGTGTGGTTGTCTACTGCCATACGAATTACCGAATAGTAGTAGGAAATCGCTCCCGCGACAACCCGCCTCGTTCCATTGGTGAGACGTTTGCGGGGTTGTAGGGGCGTATGCCCATTACGCACCCACGCCTCAGGGTTCGTTGTATTGCAGCCCGCGCGCCACCCATGATCCCCCCATGACCAGCTGGTTCGACGAATCCCCCGAGACCTACGACCGCGCGCGCCCCTCCTACCCCGAACGCCTCTGGGACGAGCTGTTCACGCGACTCCCGGAAGCTCCCTTCCTCGCAGAGATCGGCCCGGGCACCGGAAAAGCAACCGCCGCCCTCCTCTCCCGTGGGGCCACCGTAACCGCCTGCGAGCCCGGCCCGAATCTCGTGGCCTACCTCCGCGAGAAGTTCCCCACGCCGCGGCTGGCCGTTCTCGAGACCTCCTTCGAAGCCGCCAGCCTCCCTCCCGGAGCATTCGATGGCATCGTTGCCGCCACCTCCTTCCACTGGGTCGAGTCGGCCTCGCGGCTGGTGAAGTCGCACGCGGTACTTGGGCCCGGAGGCGTCCTCGCCGTCATCGATACCAACCAGGTCGCCGACCCGATCGACCGGGGCTACTTCGCGGCCTCCCAGCCCATCTACGATCGCTACTTCCCGGACGACGAGGCGCCATCCTCGCTCCCCACACGCAACGTCGTTCCACTCGCATTCGCGGAACTCGAGCAGAGCCCCCTCTTTGCCTCCCCATCCCTCCAGCGTTACGACTGGGACCAGCGCTACAGCACAGCCGAATACCTCGACCTGGTCCGCTCCTACTCCAACACCGCCCAGCTCGAACCGGCCACGCGCCAAGCCTTCCTCGCCGACCTCGCCGCCTTCATCGATGCCGCGTTCCAGGGCTACGTCGTCCGGCCGCTGGTGATCACACTTTGCCTCGCGAAGCGGGCCCCATAGTCCCCCTTACGAATCGCGTTCGGATTCGCTATGGTTGCAGCCATCCTGTCATCGGAGTGCCCCCGTGACTGAAAACGAAACTGCCGCGCTGCCCCTCGGGCTTGCCCTGACTCCCCTCAATCCCGCCTACCAGGAGGATCCCTTCGCCCTCCTCGACCAGGTCCGCGAGGCCGGCCGCATTGTCCACGACCCGCAGCTTGGGCGGCACATCGTCGGCCGCTTCGAGGATGTCCAGGCCATCCTCAACGACCGCGACCTCGCCGTGGACCCGCGCAAGGCGACCGAGAACAGCTTTAGCGCGCGGCTTCGCCGCCTCGATGACTCCGCTCGCGAACCGTCGATGCTCTTCCTCGATCCCCCCGACCACACCCGCCTGCGCTCGCTCGTCACCAAGGCGTTCACGCCGCGGGCTATCGAGCGCATGCGTCCCCGCATCGAGGAGATCGCCACCGAGCTCATCGACAAGATCGGCGACCAGGCATCGTTCGATCTCATGACCGAGTTCTGCCAGCCCTACCCCACCATCGTCATCGCCGAAATGCTTGGCGTGGACCCGGCCGACCAGGCGGACTTCAAGCGCTGGACCGATGACAGCGTGGCCGCGGGGTTCGACCCCTTCGCCTCCGAGGAGACGAAGCAGAGGGCCCTCGTCGCCGGCGAACAGATGGAGAACTACCTCCGCCGGGCCATCGCCGAGCGCCGCGACGACCCCCGTGACGACCTCATCACCGCGCTGATCCACGCCGAGGACGAGGGCGACTTCTTCAACGACGACGAGGTCCGCTCCATGGTCGGCCTGCTGCTTGCAGCCGGGAATGTCACGACGACCGACCTCCTTGGCAACGGCATGAAGAACCTGCTCCAGCACCAGGATCAGGTCCAGCTCCTCCGCGACGATCCGTCCCTCATCCCCAACGCTGTCGAGGAGATGCTCCGAACGGAAGGCCCGGTCACATTCTCCGGCCGCATCACCGTCGACGACCGCGAGATCGCCGGCTGCCCGATGCACGCCGGCCAGTCGATTACCGTCGCGCTCGGCGCCGCCAACTACGACCCCCGCCTCCACAAGGATCCCCACAAGTTCGACGTCACGCGCGAGGACATCGACCACCTGGCCTTCGGCGGTGGCCGCCGCTATTGCCTTGGCGCGCCGCTTGCCCGCCTCGAGGCCCAGATCGGCGTGCGCACGCTCATCACCCGCTTTCCCAGCCTGCGCCTCGCCGAACAGGAGCTGCGCTGGAAGAAGGTCCCCGTCTTCCGGGGACTCGAAAGCCTGATTGTCCTAACCTGATCGCGTGAGCATCGAGCACTGGCGCGGCGAAATCGACAAGGTCGATGAAGAACTCCTGCAGCTCTTCAATCGCCGTGCCCGTTACGCGATCGAGATCGGCCTGCTCAAGCGCCGCGCCGGCCTCCCCATTGAAGTCCCCGAGCGCGAAGCCGCCATCATCGCCCGCATGATCGAGGACAACGAAGGCCCACTCGACGGCGATGCCATCCAGCGACTCTTCGAAGCCGTCATCAACGAATCGCGCCAGTCCGAACGCGCCATGCTCCAGGGCTGAACCCTATTTGCCGCCCGTCGCCGCCAGGTCTTCGATCACCCCGTCGGCCGGCACGGTCGCATGCTTCGCCGGCCGCGCGAACAGCACTGCAATCGCGGATGCGTACGTCAACAGTGCGGTTATCGTGAACGGCACCGTGTAGCCGTCCGTCGCGTCATGAATCGCCCCTACCCCGATCGGCCCCAGCCCGCTCCCCACCTGTCCCGCGAGGCTAATCAGTCCGAACACCGTCCCGAACGACACCATCCCGAAAATCTCGCCCACCAGCAGCGACTGCATCATGTAGATGTTGCCGATCGTCAGCCCGAACACCAGCGTCAGGATCCACGTGGCCGGTACGCTCTCCGTGTTGATGATGAGCAGGATGCACGACCCCTGTACAAGGAACAGGATCACCGTCAGCAGCCGCCGGTCCACGCCGTCCGCGAACATCCCTACCGCCAGCCGCGCAATGATGCTGCCCAGTGCAGTCACGCTCAGCGTAAACGCCGCGGCGCTCCGCGAACCGAGCCGTTCCTCCAGGAACGACACCTGGTGCACGATGTAGCCCGTCTGGGCAACCAGTACGAGCAGGAACGCCACAAAGATTCCCCAGAATCCCACCGTCCGCATCGCCTCGGACCGCGTCCACGTCCGGTACTGCACCGCCATCGCCTGCCGCGACGCATCGGAAGGGGGGTATCGCCGGGCCCGCCGTCGGGCTCCAGCCCCATCTCCCGGGGCTCAAACACGATCACGCCGAAGATCACCGGGAGCGCCACGATGATCACCAGGGCCCCCAGCACCGGAGTGGCCAGCTCCAGCCCGCCCACGTCGATCAGCTTGCTCGCCACCGGGGCCAGCACTACGCCGCCCAGCGAAACGCCCGTAGACGAAATGCTCATCGCCAGCGCCCGCTTCCGCACGAACCAGCGCGTCATGATCGCGTTCACCGCGATCGAACTCGACATCCCGAACGCCACCGCGAATACGAAGTACACCACATACAGCTGCCACAGCTCGTCCACCAGACCGATGAACGCTGCGCTCACGCCGTTGATCAGCGTCCCGACAACCATGAACGTCGTCGGGCCTTTCCGGTCCACGTACGGTCCTACCACCGCCGAGGTCAGCCCCGACACGCAGAAGTAGATCGTCGGTGCCCAGCTCACCTGCGTCGTCGACCAGCCGTGCGCATCACGCAACGGTTTGAGGAAGATCGGGAGCCCGTAGTACCCCACGCCCACGCCGACGAACATCAGCAACGCGCACGCAATCGCGATGTACCAGCCGTAGAACCATCGCTCCGGGAGCACCCGCGCAGCCGGTGGAGTGTGCCTTCGAGGCGCCGTCGCGGTCATTCGCGTCAGTCTAACGGGATGAACACCGAGGCGCTGAGGCACTGAGTCCCAAAGGAGACGACATTCACCACGACCAGCCCCGCGCTATGCCCGTGCGTCCTCCCGAGAACCTCCGCGCCTCCGCGCCTCCTGTTGAGAAACTCCGGGCGTGGCCTTGGTGTTCCTGGCGCCCTGGCGGTTCACTTCCCCTCGAACGTCGGCTCCCGCTTCTCCACGAACGCCCGCGCAGCGTTGAGGTGGTCCTGCGTGCGCCCGCTCGCGATCATGTTCTCCGCCTCGCGCGTCAGCGTGTCCGCGAAACTGTTCGTCGCCCCATACACGAAGTTGTCCTTGATCCGCCCGTAGGCCAACGTCGGCCCCGAAGCCAGTCGCCGCGCCAGCGCCATGGTCTCGTCCATCAGCCCGTCGTGCGGCACGACCTTCGTCACCAGCCCGAGCTCCAGCGCTCGTTGCGCGTCGAACACCTCCGACATGAAGTAGAGCTCTTTCGCCTTCATCGGCCCGACCAGCCGTTGCAGCAGCCACGTCCCGCCGAAGTCTCCGCTGAAACCCACCTTCGCGAACGCCGTGGTGAACCGCGCCTGGTCGCTTGCCACCCGCAGATCCGTTGCCAGCGCCACGCTCAGCCCGGCCCCCGCCGCCACGCCATTGATGGCCGCCACGGTCGGCTTGGGCATCTCGTAAAGCAACCGGGAGATCTCCTCCTGCTGGCGCAGCGCATCAGCGCCACTGAGCACCGATCCCCCGCCGCCCTCGCCGCGACCGCCCGAGGCCATCGCCTTCACATCGCCCCCGGCCGAGAACCCCCGCCCGTTCCCGGTGATCACAAGGCACCGAATGGCCGGGTCGGCCGCCGCCTTCTCCGCCACGCGGAACATCGTGTCCAACATCTCCGGGTTCATCGCATTCAGCGACTCCGGCCGGTTGAGGGTTATCACGCCAACGGCGCCATCGGTGGTGAACAGCACGGTGTCTGACATGGGTCGTCCTTGCTCTGCGAGTTGCGCGCGATTGTAGCCCAC
>CAUJEQ010000243.1 GCA_963169135.1 Chloroflexota bacterium | reverse complement strand
GGTGGACCTCGAATTGCCACCCCGCACCGGGGATCCGCCCCTGGATGTCGAAGTGTTCGAACCGCGAGACCTGTCTCCCGGTTCCCATCCACCGCGCAACTGAACTACCCTCCCTGCAGGCCCGCCGCGCGTGCGGCAATCACGGCCCGGGAACGACCCTTGAGCGACACACCCGAACCCCCACCGGCGCAGGAGCCGCCACCGCCGCCGGCCGCCGCCATCCCCCCCGCCTCACCGCCGCCGACGGCACAGCAGGCATGGTACAGCGGCCCCTACCCACCGCCCGGAATCGGCCCCGCTGGCGAAGGCACCTGGCGCATGATCTGGCGCACAGCCCTCAAGTCGACCGTGGCCGCCGGCTGCTTCGGCGTGGCCAGCATCATCGCCTTCATCATCCCGCTGATCGTCCTCATCGCCATCATCGGCGCCGCATCCGGCGATGACGGCGACGACTATAAGTTCGCCTACGGCGACGAAGGCAACCGCAACAAGCTGCTCTCCGTGCCCATCCGCGGCGTCATCCTCGGCGAAGAGCCAGAAGAGACGAGCATCTTCGGGAGCCTCGGCGCGGTCTACGGCTACTCCATCAAGGAGACGCTCCGTGAAGCCGCGAAGGATTCCTCCATCGACGGCATAGTCCTCGAGCTCGAAACCCCGGGCGGCACCATCTTCGGCTCCCGGGCCATCGCCGATGGCGTCCGCGAATACCAGGAGCGCACCGGCAAGCCCGTCCTCGCCTTCGTCGCCGGGATCTCTGCCTCCGGCGGCATGTACTCCATGGCCGGGGCTGACCTGATCCTCGCCGACCACGGCAGTCTCCTTGGCAGCATCGGGGTCACCATGGGAGCGTTCGAATACTGGGACGGCCTGATCGCCACTGAGGGCGGCCTCTTCGGTGGGGGCGTCACCACGAGCGATGGCATCGAGTTCCAGCCCATCACCGCCGGCCGGGGCAAGGATATGGGCGCTCCCTACCGCCGCCTCACGGACGAGGAGCGCCGAGTCCTGCAACAGGGCGTCGACAACGCCTACACCGACTTCGTCCGCCTGGTCTCCGAGGGCCGCGACATCCCGGAAAGCGACATCCGGGAGGGGATCGGCGCGCTCGTCTACGACAACAAGGCTGCGCAGGACCTCGGCCTCATCGACGGTACCGCCAACCGCCACCAGGCCTACGCCGAAGCGGCCCGCCTTGCCGGGCTTGAGGGCGACAACTGGCAGGTCGTCCGCGAAAAGGGCGGCGCCGGCATCTTCAGCGGCCTCTTCGGCCTCGGCGGCGACGACGACGAGCCCGAGGCGACTGCTGTCTCCACAAGGGGCATCTGCTTCCCCGCCAACACCATCCTTGCCTACTACGGCGACGTCATCGCCCTTTGCGCCGGGCGGTAGCCCGGCCGAACATCGATCGCGCCCAAAGCCGAGGGGACCCGAATGGGCCCCCTCCGTAATCGCTAATGCCGGACGAGCCGCTACCGCTCCGGCGTGAACTTCACCGGCAGGTGCTTGATGCCTCCGATGAATGTCGACCGCAGGCGCTCGGGCGGGCCCGCAAGCTCGATGTCAGGGAACCGGCGGAACATCTCTTCGAAAAGCACCTTCAGCTCAAGCCGTGCAAACCCCGCCCCGAGGCAGAAGTGCTCGCCGATGCCGAACGCCAGGTGCTCGTTCGGGCTCCGCGTGATGTCGAACACGTCCGCGTTCGGGAAGACGTCCTCGTCCCGGTTCACCGCCGGGTACCACATCACGACGCGTTCGCCCTGCTTGATCGCCTGGTGGCCAATCTTCGTGTCCTGCAGCGCAACCCGCGCCATATGCGTCACCGGCGAGTTCCACCGCAGGATCTCCTCGATCGCACCGGGCAGGAGCGACATGTCGTTCAGCAGCTTCTGCTTCTGGTCCGGGTGCTCGCAGAGCGACAGCAGCCCTCCCGACATCCCGTTCCGGGTCGTCTCATTCCCGGCGAGGATGAGAAGGAAGCAGAACCAGAGGATGTCCTCATCCGTCAACTGCTCGCCTTCCAGATCCGAGTCTACAAGCAGGCTGATGATGTCCTCGCGCCGGGCCGTCTTCCGCTCCTGGAGCGCCTGCGCGAAGTAGCCGAACATCTGCATCGTCCCGATGTTCCCGGTGATCCGCGCCGCCTCCTGCGTGCCGCGTTGCTCCTCCGGCACGTCGGTCTGGTACTCCGGGTCGCCCGGGCCCAGCACCTTGTTGGTCAGCTGGAACATCAATGCCCAGTCTTTCTCGGGCAAACCAAGCATCTGGCAGATCACCGCCAGCGGGATGTTGCAGGCGATGTCGAGCACGAAGTCCGATTCGCCCTGCTTCGCGATCCGGTCGAGCAGCATGTTCGTCGTCTCGCGGACCTTTGGCTCCCAGAGCGCGACCGCCCGCGGCGTGAAGCCTTTGTTCACCAGCCGGCGCATCTTCACATGGCGCGGCGGGTCCATCGTGATGATCATCCTCCCGTTGCCAGCCGAGGCTGCCGACGCCTCGTCAGCGTTCACCGGCTCGTACTGCACGATGCCCCGCTCCGAACTGAAGATCTCCGGATGGCGCGAGACGTGGAGGACATCCTCGTACTTCACCAGGTTCCAGTGCCCCTTGACCTCGTCGGTCGCTGGCGTCCAGCTGATCGGGTCCTCGCGCCGCAGGATCTTGAACGCCTGGTGCGCCAGCCCCCGTTCGAACAGCTCCTCGTCGTTGAGGTTGATGTCAGCCAGGCTGAGGGATGTTTCTGTCGTCACGAGTCGGCTCCGTGGTGTTTGTTGCGTAAGACATGCGCAACCAAGGTTATTTACCGTCCGGTCGATAGACTACGGCACTGGCAAGCCCATGCGCCACCGTTCCCGCAAAGCGCCCTTTATCGGCCGGTGTTCAGCCGGACCGGCAGGTGCTTCGTGCCGTTGATGAAGTTCGATCGCAGCCGCTCCGGCTTGCCCGCCAGCTCGATGTTCGGAAAGCGCCGGAACAGTTCTTCGAACATCACCTTCAGTTCGCGCCGCGCGAAACCGGCTCCGAGGCAGAAGTGCTCGCCGATCCCGAACGCCAGGTGCTCATTCGGCGTCCGCGTGATGTCGAACGTGTACGGGTCTTCGAAAATGTCCTCGTCCCGGTTCGCCGATGGGTACCACATGAGCACCCGGTCTCCCGCCTTGATCTGCTGGCCCCGGATCTCCGCGTCAGCGGTCGCGGTCCGCGCCATGTGATGCAGCGGCGACACCCAGCGCAGGATCTCCTCGACCGCCGAATCCATCAGCGACATGTCCTTCAGCAGCCTCGCCTTTTGGTCCGGGTGCTCGCAGAGCACCCGCAGCCCGCCCGAGATACCGTTTCGCGTCGTCTCGTTGCCCGCCAGGATGAGCAGGAAGCAGAACGCCAGCAGGTCGCCCTCGGAGAGCTTCTCGCCGTCGATCTCGGCCTCCAGAAGGATCGTGGGGAGGTCGTCTTCGCGCGGGTTCTTCCTCCGGTCCTCCAGCACGTTCCGGAAATACTCCATCATCGTGCCGACGCCCCGCATCGCCGTCGCACGGGCCGCCGCGCTCGTGCCGCGCTCTTCTTCCGGCACGTCGGTCTGGTACTCCGGGTCGCCCGAGCCAAGCACTTTGTTCGTCAGGTCGAACATCAGTGCCCAGTCCTTCTGCTCGAGCCCCATCATCCCGCAGATCACGGCCAGCGGGAGCTGGCTCGCCACCTCGAGCACGAAGTCCAGTTCGTCCCGGCCATCGATCTTGTCCAGGATCTCGTTCGTGATCCGCCGGATTTCCGGCTCCATCGCGTTCACGGCGCGCGGGGTGAAGCCCTTGTTCACCAGGCGCCGCATCTTCACGTGCCGCGGCGGGTCCATCCCGATGATACTGATGTTCGCCCCGGCGTTCTGCTGCTCCGCCCCAACGCCCAGGTTCTGCATCGCTTCAGGCCGGATCCCCGGGCCCGCGATCCCCTTGCTCGAAATGAACAACTCGGGGTTCCGCGAAACAAACCGGATGTCCTCGTATTTCGTGATCGACCAGAACCCGTTGGCGACTTCGCCGCCCGGGTTCCAGTGCACCGGGGCCTCCCGGCGGAGCATGCGGAGCACTTCGTGCGCCCCTTCGCGCTCGAACAGCTCCGGGTCGTTGAGGTTGATGTCACTCAGTTTCAGGGTAGGGGCACTCATATCATTGCTTCCTTATGCAAACCTGCCGCGCGGTGCACGGATTGTATCGTCGGTGTCGAGGTCCGGGAATCGAACGAGTCGCGGAGGGGCTAGCTCTTGGCCCAGGAGATCGCCTGCCGCGGGCACATCCGGATGGCGCGCTCAACCTTTTCCATGAGCTCCGGTGCAACGTCGTCCACGAGCACCACGCTCACATCGTCATCACCGACTTTGAAGACCTCCGGAGCGGCTTTCTCGCACTTCGCATGGCCTTCGCACATATCTGCGTTCACTTGTACTTTCACGGGCGGTTCTCCGGCTGGGAATTGGCTGCGGCGGGGCACAGTCCGCCCGCAAGTCTGGGAAGAATACCGGTTTACCGCCCGGTAGGGTAGCAGCGCGCCCACCCCGTCGACTTCCCGCCTACCATACCCTCAGTGGCAGCCGACACCGACATCGACGATTGGCTCGTAAGCGAGGGCATCCTCGATGCCCGGAGCCGCATCGAGGCGCGTGTCGTTCTTGCCGCCGCGGGCCTCACCCGCGCCGGCAAGCAGCGCATCGCCAACCACAAGTTCGAACGCGCCCGCGAAGCCCTCTGGGACGGCATCACCCCGGTGTGCGCCAATCCCGCCTGCCTCGCTGCCGCCGGCAGCCCGGCAAAGCCCATCGTCCACGCAGGCCGTGACCGCTGCTCCATCTGCGGCGGCTCGAACACCCGCCGCGCAGGCCGCGAGATGGTCGCGGCCTGCGCGAAGTCCGGCCTCGAACGCATCCTTCTCCTGGGCGGGAGCGGCAACGCCCACGCCGAACTCCGAGCACTCACAACCGGCACCCCCATCGAGTGGCGCATCGTCGATGGCCGCAATGACCGGCCAACGAAACGCCAGGCGCTGCCCGACCTCGCCTGGGCGCAACTTCTCGTCGTCTGGGCCTCTACCGAGCTGCCCCACCGGGTGTCCCAGGTCTACACCGAAGACCGTCCCCCCGGGCTCCCACTGATCACGGTCGCGCGCCGGGGCGTGGAAGCCCTCTGCCAGGCTGTGGCGCACTTCGCATCCGGCCCCGCCCGCAACAGTGGTTAGCCGCCCGCGCTCCCTCTGCTAGAATCCCCCTCTCACACACACCCGGGGGACCTACCACATGGAAGTACCGCTGCTGCTGAACGATTTCCTGCGCCGAGCCGCAAAGCTCTATCCCAACAAGGAAGCCATCGTCGACGGCGACCGGCGCTTCAACTACCGCGAGTATCAGGAACGCTGCAACCAGCTCGGCCACGCGCTCCTCGCCCTTGGCGTTAAGAAGGGTGACCGCGTCTGCATCCTCAGCCCCAACAGCCACTACTTCCTCGAAAGCTATTACGCCGTCGCCCAGATCGGCGCCATCCTCGTGCCGCTCAACTTCCGCCTCGTTGCCGCCGACCACGAATACATCATCAACCATGCCGGCGTGAAGGCCGTCCTCGTCGACTACGAATACACCACGGTCGTCGACCAGATCCGCCCCAACCTCAAGACCGTCGAGCACTGGATCGCCGCCGATCCCCGCCCCGGCCACACCACCCCCGCCGGCTGGACTGACTGGGACGAGCTCGTTGGCGCACAGCCGAAGACCGCCACGCCCCACGTCGACCAGGACGAGAACGACGTCACCTCCATCAACTACACTTCCGGCACCACCGCCCGCCCCAAGGGCGTGATGCTCACCCACCGCAACGTCTACATCAACGCCTACAACTTCATCGCCCACCTCCGCATCCGCCACGAAGATCGCGAGATCTGGACCCTTCCCATGTTCCACGCGAACGGCTGGGGCGGCCCCTTCGCTCTCACCGCCATGGGCGCCACCCACGTCGTCCTCCGCGCCATCGTCGGCGCCGACATCTACCGGCTGATCCAGGACGAAAAGGTCACCTTCGGCTGCATGGCGCCGGCAGTCCTGAGCACCATCCTCAACTTCCCCGATAAGTCGCAGTACACCATCACCACCCGCCCGCGATTCACCATCGCTGGAGCGCCGCCGCCGGCCGCCTTCATCCAGCGCCTCGAACAGGAGCTCGGCTGGGAGTTCATCCAGATCTACGGCCTGACCGAGACCGCACCAATCCTCACCGTCTCATCCCCCGACTACCAGAACCCCGACGGCGCCGACTACACCCGCCGCGCCCGCGCCGGTGTCGAAGCCATCGGCGTCGACATCCAGGTACTCGGCGACGACGGTAACCCGGTGCCTATGGACAACAAGACCATCGGCGAAGTCTGCGCACGGTCGAACGTCGTCCTCAAGGGCTACTGGGAACAGCCAGAGGAGACTGCCAGGGCCATCTACGGCGGCTACTTCCACAGCGGCGACCTTGCCGTCTGGGACGAATTCGGCAACATCAACATTGTCGACCGCAAGAAGGACGTCATCATCTCCGGCGGCGAGAACATCTCCTCGCCAGAGATCGAGGACGCGCTCTACAAGCACCCGGCCGTCCTCGAATGCGCCGTCGTCGGTGTCCCCAGCGAGAAGTGGGGCGAGACCCCGAAGGCGCTCATCGTCCTCCGCGACGGCGTCACTGCCACCGAAGAAGAGATCATCGCCTTCACCCGTGACCACCTTGCCCACTTCAAGTGCCCGACGAGCATCGACTTCGTTGAAAGCCTGCCCCGCACCGCCACCGGCAAGCTCCAGAAGTTCGTCATCCGCGAGCAGTACTGGAAGGACATCGGACGCCGCGTCAACTGATTCCACCCGGCGCTTCCGAACCGCGACGGGCAGGGAGCGGCACTCCACTCACACCACCCCAGCCCCGCGTTAGCCTGCCCCGCACCCACACCACGTCCTCACCACTCCCTACGACGTATAAGGGAGAGGATCCTGACCAGGCGTCCCAGCCCCGCAGTCTCCCATCCGTCCTTCGGCGGAGACCGTGCGCCAGTTCACAGACCGCCGCTCCGGCCCCACGCAGCATCGTACACACGACCCTCGAAACCCCAATGGCGGGGACTCGAACTCCAGGAGGACCCCATGCCCCGCTGGGAGCAATCCATCGACATCCGTGCGACCCCGGAGCGCGTCTGGCAGATCATGTCCGACATCGAACGCTGGCCCGAATGGACGCCGTCCGTCCTGTCCGTGCAGAAGTTGACCGCCGGCCCCCTCCGCCAGGGAACTACCGCCCGAGTCCGTGCGAAAGGCACGCCAGAGTCGACGTGGACTGTCTCCGAGTCCATCCCCCCGAAGTCCTTCACCTGGGGGACGAGCGTGCGTGGCGCCGCTACCACCGCCGGGCACATCATCGAACCGGCACCATCGGGCTCGCGGGTCACGCTCAGCATTCAGATTGGCGGCATCGCGGCGGCGTTGCTCAAACCCGTCCTCGGCAGGGGCATCCGCGAAAACCTCCGCCTCGAAGCCGAAGGCCTGAAGCGCCGGAGCGAAGAGGCTGCCTGACGGCTGCTAAGCTTCCCGCGTGAGCCACGTTCCGCGCGTCTATCTCCCCGGGAGGCTCGCCCACGGCGCCGTCACCATCGACGGCGAAGCGGGCCGCCACCTCGCCACCGTCCTCCGCGTGCGCCCCGGCGACCCCCTCCTCCTGTTCCCCGGCGACGGCCGCGAATGGTCCGCCACCGTTGCCGGCGTCACCAAGGCCGGCGTCGTCGCCGAAGTCGGTGAACTCACGCGCCAGGAAGCCCCGCCCGCGGTCGTCCTCGAAACCTGGTGTGCGCTCGTCCGGGCCAACCGCTTCGAGTGGGCGCTCGAAAAGTGCGTCGAAGCCGGCGCCGATATCATCCGGCCCATCCTCACCGAGTTCACCCAGCACGGCGACGCCCCCTCCGAGGCGAAACTCGCCCGCTGGCGCCGCATCGCCGTCGAGGCCGCCGAACAGTCCGGCCGCCTCTTCGTCCCTGTCATCGAAACGCCCGCCCCGCTCACCCATGCCCTCGAAACCCACCGCGGTGGGCTCGCCTTCGGCGCCAGGGATGGAAGGCCGCCGCATGAGGTGGCGCCGCTCCTTCCGGAGCGTGGCCACTTCGCCCTGGTCGTTGGCCCTGAAGGCGGGCTCTCGGACGAGGAGACAGGCGCGCTCACCCGCCATGGTGGCATCCCCACGTCGCTTGGACCCCACACCCTCCGCACCGAGACCGCGGCGGTCGTCGGCACCGCGCTTATCCGTTCGCTCACACACGGAGTGGTATCCTCGGTCTGATGGAGATAGCCAAAGGCTTGGGCCTCACCTTCGCCGCCTTTGCCGCGGCGTTCGCTCTCCACGTTGTCGGCGGCGCGACCGGCCAGGCCTGGCTCTTCGCCATCGCCGTCGGGCTCATCTACATCACCGCCACGGGGTTCCCCGCCATCGCGCTCTGGCTCTCAGGCCTCAAGTACCGCAGCGGCCGCGACTCGGAGGTCGTCTACCGCGTCGGCGTGCTCGCGGGGATGGGCCTCACGCTCGGCGCGCTCTGGGCCACCAACGACCGCTCCTTCGGCACCTGGACATTCATTCTCACTCCCATCCTCGTGGCCGTCGTGAGCGCCCTCATCCTGGTGATCCGGGCCTTCGCCGCGGGCGAGCTCCCGAAGAAGCCCTCGCCTACCGTCTGAGCCGCGGGTCCCAGATATCCCGCAATGAGTCCCCCAGCAGGTTCGCGCCGAGGACCACCAGGCTGATCGCCAGACCAGGGAACACCACCACGTGCCAGTACCCGGTCCGCGCGATCGACAGGTTGGTGCCGCTCATGTCGCGCCCCCAGGACGCCTCCTCCACGCCCAGCCCCAGGAATGCCAGCGCCGACTCTGCCAGGATCGCCGCGCCAAGGGCGCCGCTCATCAGCACAATCACCAGCGGCAACACGTTCGGGATGACGTGCCGCATGAAGATCCGCCACTCCGAGCACCCCATGGCGCGAGCGGCCTCCACGTACACCTGGTTGCGCTCGATGATCGTTGCCCCGCGCAGCACGCGGTTCCCGCCGAATAGCGCCCCGATGGCGATGGCGGCGATGATGGCCTTCATCCCGGGGCCCAGCGCTGCCCGGAGCATGAAGTACAACACCAGCGACGGGAACGCTGCGAACGCTTCGCCCGAGCGCTGAACGATATAGTCGATCCACCGCCCAAAGTACCCCGCAAGGATCCCCAGGAACGAACCCAGCGATGCGCCGATGAAGATCGCAGCCGCCGAGATCGTGAGCGAAATCCTCGCGCCCGCGATGATCCGGCTGAAGATGTCCTGCCCGTTCTGGTTCAGCCCAAACGGATGCGACCACGACGGCCCCGCGAGCGGGCTGCCAACGCTCAGCTCTTCCGGGTTGTGCGGCGCCAGCGAAGGCCCGAACACTCCCGCGAAGACAAACACCACCAGGACCCCCAACCCGAACACCCCGGCCGGGTGCTGCGATGCGGTCCTCAGGAGCCGCCGGCCCCGGCCGGGCCTCCGGGGCACTGCCCCCCATCCATACGTCTGCGTCGCCGTTTGGGTCGCCATCAGGTGTACTTCACCCGCGGGTCGATCAGCGCATACGAAAGGTCAACCGCCAGGTTCATCAACATCACGAGCAGCGCCGTGTACAGCACCAGGAACTGGATCACCGGGAAGTCCGCCGTGATCGATGACACCAGGAAGAACTGTCCCAGCCCGTTAATCGAAAAAATCTGTTCCAGGATGAGCGACCCGAAGAACAGCGCCGTCACATGCCCGCCAATCAGCGTCACGATCGGGATCAGCGAGTTACGCAGCCCGTGGTCCAGCACCACGTTTCGCCCCGCCAGGCCCTTTGCCCGCGCCGTCCGCATGTAGTCCTGGCGGAAGACCTCCAACAGCGTCGACCGCGTCAGCCGCATCATCGTCGCCGCGCCGCCCACGCCCAACAAGAGCGTGGGCGGGACGTACAGCCGCAGGTTCTCCCACGGGTCTTCGAAGAACGAGACGTGCCCGCCCACCGGCGGCGAGTAGTTCCACCAGATAGATGGCAGCACGATCAGCAAGATCAGCAAGAAGAAGTCCGGGATCGACTGCCCGAACACCGCGAACACGCGAAATCCGTAGTCGATCATTGAGTTCTGCTTCACCGCCGTGATGACCCCGAACGCCACCCCGAACACCGTGCTGAAGGCTACCGAGAGCACGAGGATTTCGATGTTCACCGGCAGCCGCCGCTGGATCTCGTCCCACACCGGCTGGTTGCTCCGGAAAGTCTCGCCGAGGTCTCCCCGCGCCACCTCCCCCATCCAGATGGCGAACTGCTGGAGCATGGGCTTATCAAGCCCAAGCTCACGCCGAATCACCTCCTCCTGTTCAACCGTGGTGGTCTGATTGACGTACTGCAACACCGGGTCGGTCGCCCAGGGCAAGCGCAGCGTGAAGAACGTCACCAGCGAGACGACCAGCATGATGAGCGGCAGGTAGGCGAGACGGCGCAGAGCGTACTGGCGCATGGGCGTCGATCAGCCCTTATCGATGTAGACCCTGCCGTTGAAAGCCCCGTAGCTCCCACGGCCGGTCACCCGTCCCTTCACAAACCCCCACGTGGCGGAGTTCGTGATGGCGATGAATGTCGGGATGAATGGCACACCGTTGGTCCAGGCCTTGCGCTGCAGTTCCTGGATCGCCACCAGCCGTTCCTTGTCGTCCAGGATCCGCTTCTGCGCCTGCACGGCAGCGTCCATCTCCTCGTTCACGTATCCGGCCCAGTTCGGGCGGCCACCGTAGGTCTTCGCATAGGGGGTGATATACGAACTCGGGTCGTCGTAAGCCAGCGATGGAAAAGCAACGAACCCGTCGTAATCCGACCCGTAGAGCGACTGGCTCAGCCATCGGCCGAAGTCCTCCGGGACGAGCTTGATCTTCAGGCCAAGGTACTTCTCCAGCTGCGACTTCACGATTGTCGAGAACTGCTGGTAGCGATCTCCCAGGGTCGGGTACTTGATCGAGTACTCTTTCGACGTGTCGAAACCGGATGCTGCAAGCAACTTCCTTGCCTCGGCTTCATCGTGCTTGCCCCAGGTCTGCTCGATTTCGGCGAGTGGCAGGGCCTCGCCGAACGCCGGCGGGACTGGCCCGCTCAGCTTCCCCTCGCCGAAGTTCATCAGGTCGATCATCTCTTTTCGATCGAGTGCATAGCTGATCGCCTGGATCACGCGCGGGTCGGCCCACTGGCCATCGCCACGCGGTAACAATATCCACACGGCCCGGCTGTCGTCCGTATCGACGACCACCTTGTTGCCGTGCTTGTTCACGATGTCTTCGCGCTCCAGCTTGTTGCTCAGCCCGACCGAGTAGATCTCTTGTGACGAGAACGCCGCAAGGGCCGCGGCCTGTTCCTGGATGAGCTTGTACTCCACCCCGGCAAGGTACGGCTCCCCGGCGACCCGCCACTTCTCATGGCGCTTGAGCTTGAAGTTCGTCCCGTTTTCGTGGCTCACGAATTCGAACCGCCCGCTGCCCACGAGGTCCTTATCCATGAAGCTCGGGTCCGCCGCGATTTCTTGCGGCAGGATCGAGCTGCCGATCGGGCTACCGGCGTTCGACGAGCTGAAGGTCCACGCGTCCACCTGCTTCAGCGTGAAGTTCAATGTCTTTTCGTCCGGCGTGGTGATCGTATCGAGGACCTGCGTCCACCAGGAGGTGAGCGAGATCTTCGTCTGCTTCGCGGCCGCCTCGAAGCTGGCCTTGACGTCCTGGGCCGTCACCTTCCGGCCGTTCGCCGGCGCTTTGTCGTGGAAAGACGATTCGCCAATGACCACCGTGAAGTGGGTCGGGTCCTGCTGCTCGATGCTCGTCGCGAGGAAGTTCTCCCGGATGCCCGTGTCGAGCGGTGTGTACCAGAGGTGGTCGAAGATCGTGAATCCCCACAGGAGCCCGCTATCCAGGCCACCGTACGGGTTAATCGTTGCGAAAATGGCGCTCTGGCGAGACTTGCTGATCCCGTCTTTCTTGATGACTTCGCCCGCCGCAGTCGGGGTCGGGACGGTTGGCGTTCATGGTTGCACCCCGGATGTCGTTGCCGTCGCCGGGCTGGCGTCACCATCGTCGTCGTCGTCGTCGCCGCAGCCGGCCAGCGCCCAGGCGCCGGCACCCAGAGCCGTGGCGGCTGATCCAGTCAGCAAACGCCGCCGGACGACACGCTTTGTCCAGTAGTTCTCCCGTTCCATGTTCTCCCCCTTACGCTTGCACCACGCGCGCGCTGCGGTGCTGTATACCCGCGTCACATTGACTGCGTCAATACCTGCGATACGCCCGGGGCGCCCCCGCCGGATGTCCCGGGGGCAACCGCACCATGGATCCCGGTCGCGTTTGCCGCCCCACCGGTGGTTTGCTAGTCTGCCTCCGTCCTTTCACGCAACGGATAATCTTTCCCATTGGTACGGTGTCGCATGCCCAGGAGGCTTGCTGTCGGTGTCGGTTTCACCGGCAACCCCGAACAGAATCGCGAGACAATCGCGCGCATCAAAGTAGCTGAAGAAGTCGGCGTCGAGGCCGTCTTTACCGCCGAAACCTGGGGACGCGACCAGTTCTCTCTCCTCACCCAGGCCGCTCTCGAAACGAAAAGGATCAAACTCGGCACGGGCATCGCGCCCGTCTTCGGCCGCTCACCGGCCGTCCTCGCGATGACCTTCGCCACACTCGATGAACTCAGCGGCGGCCGCATGATCATCGGCCTCGGCACCTCCGGCGCCCGCGTCATCGAGCACTGGCATGGCGAAAAGTTCTCCAAGCCCATCCAGCGGACCAAGGAATACGTTGAGATCATCAACCTGATCATCAGCGGCGAAAAGGTCTTCTACGAAGGCGAGATCTACAAGCTCCAGCGCGGCTTCAAGCTCCTCTTCGAGCCCGTCCGCAAGCACATCCCCATCTACGTCGCCTCCATTTCCCCAAAGAGTATGGGTTCGCTTGCCACCGCCGCCGACGGCTGGATGCCCATCTACTGGCCCAAGTCGAAGTTCATGGAAGGCAAGAGCAAAATCGCCGACGCTTCGAAGGCGGCTGGCCGCCCGGCCGATGCGGTTGAATGCGTCGCCTCTCTCACCGTTGTCATCAATCCCGACCTCGAAAAGGCGAAGGTCCAGGCCGCCGGCCCCATCTCCTGGTACGTCACCAACATGGGCGATTTCTACCACGAAATGCTCACGCGCAACGGCTTCGGCGAAGAGGTCGCCGCCATGCGCAAGGTCGCCGAAACCCACAAGCCGCCCCCATTCGGCACCAACCCCGAACTCATGGCCGCGATGGGGGACCGCATGCTTGAAGAGACCGCCATCTTCGGCGACCTCGAAACGGTCGCCGCTGGCATCGAAGAACGCCGCCAGCTGGGCGTCGACCTCCCGAGCATCAGCATGCCCCAGGGCTCCCTCAAGGATGTCGAGCGCATCCTCGGGACGCTCGTGAGCTAGGGCTCCCGGCCAACCGCCGACAGAAAGCGGCCCCTCCAAATGGAGGGGCCGTTGCCCTTCTCGCTCACCCGGCTACCGTGATCCGCGCAGTCGCGGGTCCAGCGTATCGCGCAAAGCATCGCCGAACACGTTGAATCCGAAGACGGCGAGGGCGATGCACACGCCCGGCCAGATGGCCAGGCCCGGCTGTACCCGCATGTACTCGCGGCCGTCCACGCTCAGCATCTGGCCCCACGATGGCTCACCTGCCGGACCAAACCCGAGGAAGCTCAGGCTCGCCTCGGCCAGGATCACCCCGCCAAGCGCGACGGTCATGCTCACCAGCATCAGCGGAAACACGTTCGGCACCACGCAGTTCCAGATGATGCGCGCGTTCCCCGCGCCCATGCAGCGCGCTGCCTCCACGTACGGCTGGTTCTTAATCGTCAGCACCTGCGCCCGGATCACGCGCGAACTCCCGGCAATGCTCAAGATGCCAATGGCCAGCACCATCGCCAGCAGGATGTTCACGCTCGGCATCCGCCGCGCAATCCCCAGGAAGGTGATGAGGATGATCAGCCCCGGCATCGCCTGCCACGCATCCACGAATCGCTGGATCACCTTATCGGTCGCACCCCCGAGGAACCCGCTGACGATGCCCAGGAAGGCCGCCCCCGTCGTACCGATGGCAACCGCACCGAACCCAACCATCATCGATATCCGGGCCCCGTAGACCAGGCGCGAGAAGATGTCCTTGCCCGTTGCGTCCGTGCCGAGCCAGAACTCCCCGCTCGATCCCTCCAACCGGTTCCGCAGATGGATCTGGTCCGGGTCATGGGGCGCTATTTGCCCGGCGAAAATCGCGGCCAGCACCAGGAGCAGCACGATCATCAGCCCGAACGTCCCCAGCGGTTGGCGACGCACGAACAGCCAGCATCTCGCCGCCACCCGCACCGGAAATGGACGTTCCACCGCAATGCGCGGGTCAAACGTCACTGGCCTCGACGATGCACGACTCGCCATCTCAGTACCTCACCCGCGGGTCGATGAACGTGTACGACACGTCCACCGCCAGGTTCGATAGCACGATAAGCACCGCAAAAATGATGTTCGTCGACATGATAACCGGGTAGTCCAGGTTGCCAACCGAGGACACCAGGTACTGGCCCATCCCTGGCAGCGAAAAGATCGCCTCGAAGATCGCCGTCCCCGCGATGAGGCCCGGCAGGCTCAGCCCGACAACGGTCACCACGGGCAATAGCGAGTTCCGGAACGCATGCGTGAACACCACCGTCCGGGCCGGCAGCCCCTTCGCCTGCGCCGTCCGGATGTAGTCCTGGCGGAGCACCTCCAGCATCTGTGTCCGCACCAGGCGCACGAGCGCACCGCTCGGGGTAAGCCCAATGAGTAGCGCCGGCATGAGCATGATCTTGAAGTGCGCCACCGGGTCTTCGTGGATGTACTTGAAGTTCAACGGTGGCGCCCAGTTAAACCAGAGCGACCCGAATGTGATGATCAGGATCGCCAGCCAGAACCCCGGCATCGCGTCGATCAGGATCGCGAACGCTCGTAACGAGTAGTCCGGGTACCGGTTCTGGAACACCGCCGCCGCGACCCCCATCGGCAGCGACAGGATGACCCCGGACACCAGCCCGATGAGCCCGAGCTCAAACGAGACCGCCAGCCGGTTCTTCATCTCCGTCGACACCGGTCGCCCGTTGAAAAGCGACTCTCCGAGGTCGCCCCGCAACAGCGAGCCCACCCACTTCAGGTACTGCACCGGCAGGTTCGCCGAGAGCCCGTACTCGTCCTTAAGCGACTGCGCCAGCTCCGGGTCGGTCCGGCCGTACTCCGCCGCGATGATGTCCACCGCGTCGCCGTACACCAGCGGAACAACCACCCGGAGCAAGGCGAAAACGATGATCGAGACCAGCACCAACGTGAGCCCGGCCAGCGCCAACCGCTGCACCATGTAACGACCCATTCAGTTCCCCCTCCGGGACGTTCGTGGCTAACCGGTGTACTTGCTCTTGTCGAACCAGAGCTTCGTCTCGTTCGTGTTCCGGGCCGACTCGCCGTCCCATGAGCGGAACACGCCCGCGTTACCAATCCACGGCCAGAACAGCGAGAACGTCGGCGACTGCCCCGGATAGGGAATCAACGGCATCGTCTCGGCCATGTGCTTCTGGATGTCCTGGATGAGCGTCTTCCGCTTGGCCGCATCGAGCTCCTGGCGCTGCGCCTCGATCATGCCGTCGAGCTTCGTGTCGCTGGCTTCGCCCTGGAACGCCACCTTCTGGCGGGCGCCCTTGGAGTGGTAGTAGCTGTACAGGAACTGGTCCACCTCCGGGTACTGCGTCGAGGCCCCAACCGCGATGCCCTTGAAGTTGCCCTTGGCGAAGTAGTAGTTCGGGAGGTAGTCGGTCTGGTAATCCGGGTTCACCTGCTTCAACTTGAAGAGCCCCGACTCCTCAAGCATCCCCTTGAACACTTCCGCCTGCTTCGGGAAGGTCGTCCCGTACTGACCCGTCGAAATCCAGGCCATCTCGGTCTCGATCCCGTTGGCGTGACCGGCCGCCTCGAGCAGCTTCTTTGCTTCGGCAACGTTGTACTCGAAGTTCTTGGCGCCAGGCCCCATCGCTGCGCTCTTGGGGTCCAGCCACATCCCTTCCCAGCCGGAGGAGATGTGACTGTGGTAGCGCACGTCCGTCGGGTACCCCTCCTTCTGGAACTCGGTGATGTTGCTGAAGGTGTCGATCCAGAGGTCCCGGTCGATCAGCATCGACGCCGCCGCACGCACGCGCGGGTCGAGGAACGGCGACCCGGGCTGGAGCCCGAAGTACATATTCCAGCACGTGCGACCGAAGGCGTTCGCGTCGACAGCCAGGTCTGGCACGTCTTTCTTCGTCGCGATGACGTCTTCTGCCCGCACCGCGAACGCCCACACCTTCTTCGCACGGAACTGCGCCATCCCCGCGGCATACTCCGGGATGATCGGGATATCGAAGCCATCCAGGTAGACGTTGTCGGCATCCCAGTAGTCCGGGTTCTTCCGGTACTGGAAGATCACATTCCGCTGGTAGTTTTGCAGGATCCACGGTCCGCCCGACCGCGTCTCATTGCGCGGGTCGTATCCTCCCGCCTCGCTTTCGCGCGGCATGATCTGCAGGTAGCGGCTGTATGCCATCGCGCTCAGGAACGGCGCATAGGGGTACGCCAGTTTGAACTCCACCGTCGTCTTGTCGATCGCTTTCACCGACTCGACGGGCCCGCCCGGGTTGTCCGGAAGCTTCGCGAGGTCCTTACGAGAGGTGCTCTTCGCGGCAAACTTCTCCCACGAGAACACCACGTCCTCGGCGTCGATCTGGCGCTTGTTCAGCGGTGCCGCATCCTGCCAGACCGCGTTCGGGTGCAGCTTGAACACCACCGTCGTGGCGTCCGGCTGTTCGAACGACTGCGCCAGATAACCCTGCACTTCGCCCGTGGCCGGCACGCGATACCCTGGCTTGTACGTCATCAGTCGCGGATACACCCACGAACCCACCACATTCGCTGTGAACGATGGCGACGCCAGCGGGTCGAGGTTCGTAACGTCGGCCGTCGTGTACGCCTGGAAAATCTCGCCCTTCGTCGCCCGCGACGACGAGTCTTCGCGCGGCCAGAGGAAGCTCTGAACCTCCTCCGCCTTCGTCGGGTCTGCCGTCGGCGTCGGCTGGGGCGTCTGCCCGGCACCGGTCGTCGGGGTCACATCATCATCGTCGTCACCGCCACCACATCCCACGAGGCCCAGAGCGGCAATTCCGGCGCTGCCTCCCAGCGCTCCCGTCAGCGTCCGCCTGCGGCTAATCCTGCGATTCCAGTAATTCGAATCAGGCATTGGGCCTCTCCTTCACGTTCACGTAAATGATGGGGGGCTTATACACAGGTCAAATCGGGCACGTCAATGATTTCAATCCTTGCCGCACGATCTCTGAAGCTAATGCTGGCGATTGACCCTCTCCACGCCCGGCCCAGCCCATTAAACGCCGAGCGCCCTCGCGAGTGTTTCCAGCCCCTCGAGCGCTTCTTCCGTCGACCGCAGCACTACATCGGCAAGTTCGATGATTTCCGGCGGCGTCTCCGGTCCGCTCGCAACGCCCGCAAGCACCACGTGCATACCCTCGTCCCTGGCCAATGAGAGCGCCGCGCGGAACATTGCCACATCAGTCGCATCATCGCCCATTACCAGCATCGCTTTGCAGCGAAGGTGCCGTGCCAGCGCGGTGAGTGCCACGTCCTTGCCTCCACGCGCATCCGGGATCACTTCGAGCACCATCCGCCCATCGCGCAGCCGCAGCCCCTCCGGGAGGGCTGAAAGCACCTGTCGCAGCTGCGGTTCCAGGTCCGGCGCCGCCCGGTAGTGGAAGGCGGTCGAAATCGCCTTCCGCTCGATGTGCAGGAACGAACTGGGTACCGCGGAGATCACCTGCTGCTCCACGCGCTCCAGGGCAGCGCTCAGCGCTATCCGGTCGACTCCGGGGATCAGCGGGTCATCGAACGACGCCTCAAGCCCATGGCTCCCGACCACCACCACGCCTTCCACCGGGACCAACCGGCGCGCAGTGTTCAGGTCGCGCCCGGTGATCACGGCGACGCGCGCCGCGCCGGTCAGCCGCTCCATCACAGCCAGCGCGCCCGGTGGCACCCGCGCCTCCGAGGCGTGGGGCACAATCGGCGCCAGCGTCCCGTCCAGGTCGGTCGCGACCAGCAACGGCCCCCGGGCCGCCGCCAGTCCGCGGTAGTGTTCTATGGCGTCCATCGTCAGCATGCGTCCTCCAGGTCCGTCAGAAAGCGAGTCGCCCAGGCGAGCGCGTCTCGAGACCGCACCTCGCCGATAAACCGTTCGCTAATACGCCCCGGCCGGGCCTCCAGCGCCTCAGTGAGCGTGTGCACCATCTGTCCTTCGTCCAGCGGGTCAACCGTCGCCAGCCCATCGAGCTCGAATCCCGCGTAAGCGCTCGCTACCCCTGCATCGCGCCCCGTGATGATGACGCCGCGTTCCCGGGCGGGGCGCACCGACTGCGCGATGGCCGCCTGCAGCGGCACCAGGTTTTGGCCGTCCGCCAGCGACGACGTGAAGACCACATCAGCTTCGCGTTGGAGCGCCACAACGTCACGCCATCCCACGTTTGCGCGCACGTTCGCAAACGGGCATCCAGCCGCGAAAGCCGCTTCCTGCGCCCGGGTGGCCTCGCGTTCGATCGCTGCGTCCAGCGCTTCATAGGCGCGCACACCCTCGCGAGTCGGCGCGGCAATCCCTACGTAAGCGAACCGCGCACCCGCGCGGTAGGCAGTCGTCATCGCCCGCAGCCGCTCCGGTATCCCCTTGGTGAAGTCGCCGCGTTCGAGCCCCACCACCAGCGGCAGACCGGCCTCTCGCGCGGCTCGTATGCGATCCGGTGGTCCCGCCGAGGTCGCCACCGAGAGCACATCATCCACATCGATCCCGACCGGATACGCTGAGCACCGCACGAAACGGCCATCGAATCTCACGCCGCCGCGTTCAAGCGTCACGCCGGGCAGCCGCGTCGCTGCCGCAACGAATCGCGCCAGGTCATGCAGCGACTGCAGCCCCACGAGATCCGCGCCCAGCATCCCCCGGATCACTTCGCCGAAGTAGCGTCCGGCCGCTCCCGCCAGATAGGGCTGCGCCACCTCCAGGCTTGGGAAAGGCGTGTGCAGGAAGAACCCGATGCGCCCGCGGAAGCCCCGCTCTCGCAGCATCCGTGGGACCAGCGTCAGTTGGTAGTCGTGCACCCATGCGTTGGCCGCGGCTGCCTCGTCGGCTGCGGCTTCGGCAAATGCCGTGTTCACCGCCACGTACGAGGCCCAGTCGCCATCGGTTGGCGCTGCCGGCGCCGGGTAATAACCGGTCACCTTTGGCAGGTCCTCGCGGACCAGGTGCACCAGTGGCCAGAGGAAGCTATTCGAGACTTCCCCGTAGTGCGCGGCCCACGTCGATGAACCGAAGTAGAGGCGCCGGTGCCGGACCGGACCCCGGTTCGTCTCGATCAGTTCGAAGCCGCGCTCGTCCGTCCACTCGCGGTCGTACCGGCCGAGCCCAGCGCCGATCCACGTCGTCCCCTTCGAACCATCCCAGGGTTCGATGATCGGCCGGACCGCCGCCAGCAACCCACCGCTACCGGCCGGGGACGGCGAGTCGGCCCACCGTGGCGCTTCGTGGTCCAGGTAGGCGCGGTTAGCGAGGATCAGGTCGGCGCGAATCGGCATCGTTCTCCAGTAGGCACCACGCCGGCGCTACGGATCAACCGCGAGCCGTGTCATGGACGCGAAATGCAACACGTTCGCAAGCATCGGAGCAACCCGAGAGGCCGTGCGCCGCCTCAGACCAGCAGGGCGCTCGCCGTCCCCGCGATGGCGCACCGTGATCGGATCGGAACCGCCGACTTCAGCTTCTCGTAGCGTCCATCCGGTTCGCCTGCTCTTCGCAGGCGTAGAAGTCGGAGATATCGTCCCCTGGCTGCCCGACCGCCTCCCCAAGCTGGCGCCGGTTTGCCCCCTCGGGGACGGTATAGCCGCGGGCAGTAAGGCAGCGGCGGATGGCGTCCATCAACGGCTGGTTCACGGCCCCCGTAGTGGCCATGCCCCACGCCGCCAGAACCTCGTTGAAGTACGTCTCGACGCAATCCATGTGCGCATACCCGGCCTTACTGAACGCGGCCGGGTTGTCCGAATGCATCCCGCCGAATTGCGGTTCAGCGCCGGTGAGGTTCGGCTCGTGGACTGCCACTCCCCCGATGGCTTCTGCCGCCTCAACTGAACAGGCGTGGGCGGCCATGAACGCGTTGAGGAACTCGTCGCGAGTGATGAAGCCGTCGGCAATGACTTTCAGCTCCTCGGGAGACGCTCTCCTGAGAAGAACGTCCATATCTCCGGGCAGGATCGCTCCCGACTGCGGGGGCTCCACAGGCCGAGCGTCGAGCCCCCATTGCTCCGGTTCCGGGTCGCGCGGGAGGTATACGTTCATCAGCGGCTTTGGCGCCGGCGACTCCGCTACCTCCACCGGCGACCGGGTAGCGGTCCCTTCCGCGCCCCTGTCTCCATTTGCCCCCGCCATGGCGAACCCCGCGCCGGCGACAATGAGCAACGCCAGGCCCGCCGCCAAAGACCTACCAATCCACCTTCGATTCCTAACAACGCCACCCACAGGCCCACCTCGCGCCGGGATTGCGGTGGCTGGCCGTGCCGCCCGGCCGCGCCACCTTCCAGCACGGTAGCCATCTTCATCCGGGTCGCTCAATCCCTCGGCGGGGGATTCTTGCGCCGCCGCGCGGTACCACCCGGCCGCCTGGTACCGGCTCCGCAACTCCAGTTTCCGAAGGATGTGCGCCACATGCGTCTTGACCGTCTCGGGCGACACAACGAGGGCTTCGGCGATCTCGCGATTGGTCAGCCCCTGTGCGATGAGGCGCGCAACCTCGAGTTCCCGCGGGGTCAATCCCCTATCGCTCAACTTGCCGCCCTCCGCCTTCGGAGCCGGGTTCAGCCACCGCTACCAGTCCACCTGTGGTTACTCCAGACAGTCGAATCGCCACTCGGCGATGGTAGCAGCCTGCGGGTTGCCCTCGGGCATCCCCCGACGGGGGATTTTCGTTGCCGGGTGGCAACCATCTCGCATCTGTGCCGGCTATGCCCCGGCGATCTCCACTTCCTCCACCCACGCCGATGGCGCTGGC
>CAUJEQ010000242.1 GCA_963169135.1 Chloroflexota bacterium | reverse complement strand
TGTGCTGGTTCACGACGTTGGTGACACTCCCGTGTGTGGTGAGATGTTAAAGCGCTGGTGGAGGAACTCAGCTGGAGTGAGGAAGCCGAGCGCCTGGTGAGGGCGGAGATGGTTGTAGGTGTGCTCCCAACGGCGGAGGTGGCCCTGGAAGCCAGCGACCGTCGGGGTTGCGTTGGAGCAGTTGTAGAACTCGTCGCGGTAGGTGCGGTTCGCCCTTTCGACGCGACCGTTAAGTTTGGGACTGCGGGGAGGGAGTTCGAAGAGCAGGATGCCCTTCTCTCGGCAGGCGTCTTCAAAGCCGGCCATGAACTCAGAGCCACCGTCGACCTGGATGGCGCGAATGGGGAAGGGACTGCGTTCGATGATTGCCTTGAGTGCTTTGGTGGCGAGGTTGGCGGTGGCGGCAGAGGCGATAGTGGGTACGGACCAGCGGCTGACGACATCTACGGCCGTGAACTGCTTGAGGACGATATCGGGCTCAGGACGGACGTCCATCGTGTCGAGCTGGACGATGTCGCCTGGGAAGCGGGACTCGTAGCTCCTGGGCTTGCGGGTGGCATATTGGCGTTTCCACTGGCGTCGCCGGGCGGAGAAGCGGCGTAGCGGTTCAATGAGCTGTCTGGTGCGTTTGAGGTAGGCCAGGATGCGACCGACCCGCGAGGCGCTTACCTGGAGGCCCTGGCGGGCGAGGAGGACGACGAGCTTCAGTTTTCCCCAGGCAGGGTAGTGCTCCCGCAGGACGCGGACGGCAAGGATCTCCTCCTTCGTCCAGGTCGCCTGCTTGCAGTGTTTCGGCCGGGAGCTGCGGTCCTCGAGCGAGCGGAGGTCCTTCGGGTTATACCGCCTGAGCCAGCGATAGAACGTCTGGCGGCCGATGGTGAAATGGCGGCAGGTCTTGCTCACGTTCTTCCCGTTGGCGAGGTGCCAGTCGATGATACGCAGCCGGCGCACGGCCTCTGGGCTGAGCTCCGGCCAGTCTTTGCGCGCGATGCGGAGCAACTCGCCTGGTAATCCGAACATCCTCACGGCGTCACCGCCGACCGCAGGCAGGTTAGACTCAGACAGGGTGCATCTCCGTAGGTTTGGTGCTGACACACGCATCCTACTGGGGGCACCCTCTTTCTTTTCCCAGGACTCCCTCGCTCACTCCACGCGCCGCAGGGACGAGCGCCTTCCCAATTGTTTATACAGTTCCTACCTGCCCCGGACTGTCTCGCATGTCTTCGGACCTGATCAGAGGGGGACTCCCTAGGACGGGCGCCCGGCGGCACTTTCCCGCGCCGACAATCGCTCCAGGTGGTGCTCCACCCAGATGCCAGGACGCTGACTGAGGGGGCCGGGCGCGTCGTGGTTGAAGCGGTCCTGTTTCTTCCGGATCTCGCGCGCCTTCGTCTCGTAGGTGGCGCGCAGGCGATCGACAGCGGGACCGAGGCGCGCCCAGTCTTCGGGCGAGCCGGCGCTCCGGCAGTAGTCCTCGTGGTTGCGGTCGATGACGGCGAGGGACTCGATGTCCAACTCAATCTCGCGGCCCAGGTTGAGCCACTCCGGCAGGTAGCCGGCGTTCTCGAGCATTTTGAAGCCCAGCCAGTTGTCGCCGGCGGCGCCCTGGTCACGGCGGGCGAGCGGGAGCGGTTTGCCCTCGCCGGGGAGGTTTGCGAACGCGCCGGCGGCCATGGCTACCTGGATGGCCCCCACAATGGTCTTTTCGAGGCTCATGCGCAGATCGTACTCATTTTCACAAGCCGCTTGAAGAGGGTGTGCGAGCGGATTTCCTCGCCGGTTACCGCCCCCGACTCACGACTTGCGGCGCTGGGCGAGGGCGCAGACGGTGCTGCTGCCGATCGCGCCTTCCTCGTCGTACATCGTGCATTCGCCGACGGCGATGCCATCGGCGGAGTGGTGCGAGGCGACGTGAAAGCCGACCCATTCGCCGCGGGGGTAGCGGTGGAGGTAAAGGGTGATGTCGGCGTTGATGAACTCGAGGCCGTTGCTGCCCCAGTTGGCCGCCGGGTTCGTCCAATCGGCGGCTGAGGCGGCGCGCACGAACGGCGTGAGCTCGACACCCTCCACCAGCTGGCGCGTCTCCCGGAGCCAGGCGGCGCCCTGGCCGACGTTCTGCGGGTCGCGGGAGGTGATGGCCTTCGTCTCCCACATCGGTTCCCAGTTCGCGTTCGCGAGCCCCGAAGGGATGCGCTGGTCGGGCAGCTGGGCGGGCGTCGGGACGGTCCAATCGGGCGGGCTCCAGACGTTGCCGGTCGGGTTCTCGGTCCGCTTCAGGAGGACGGCGGTGCCGCGCGCATAGGACACGCCTTCCGAGAGGTACTCGACTTCGACGACGCGGATGCGGTTGCCCTCGCGCACGTAGCGGCTGGTGATCTCGCAGGGGGCGAGCGTGGGGAGGCGGTAGAGGTCGATGGTCAGGCGGGCGACGTGGAAGCCGTCGCCGGCGTAGCCAATCTCGATCTCGTGCCCGAAGAGACCGGCGAGCACGCGCGCATGGAGCGAGTTCTGATCCCAGGGGCCGCGGGAGACGCGGTTGACGATGTAGCGTCCCGGGCCATCGGCACGGGTGAAGGCTTCGGCGGACATGAGCGGCTCCTGCACTGCCGGACGCGCAACCGGGGCCCTGGCGGGCCCCGGTGACGGTTGATGAGAACGAAGGCTTCGGCGCCTCAGTCGGCGGAGGGAAGGACCTTCGGCTGGAGGAGTTCCATTGCGCGGCCATCGACGTTGAGGGCGCAGGGGCCGGGCTTCACGACGAGGACCTCGATGCCGGTTTCCTCGTCCTTGTAGCGCTTACCGAGCTGGACAGCGTCCATACCGGTGGTGTCGACCTTGACCGAGGCATCCTCGGCGCCGCGCATCTGCATCGCGGCATCGCCGCAGCGGAGCTCGCCGGCGCCGCCCTTGGTAACGATGAATTCGGCAACGCCGCCGGGGACGACGTAACGCTTGCCTGTTTGTGCTGCTGCCATGGCAAACCTCTTTCAGATTCCGGCCGGTGACCGGGGGCAAATGTAAGGCCGATGCTACCGACGCCAGATTCGACGGTCAAACGAAGAGGGGCCTCGAAGGCCCCTCTTTCAGGTTTCAGGGGAGTCTGCCTACTCGACGAAGAGGGTGGCCCACATGTCGGGGTGGTAGCTGCACTCGATGAGGAACTCTCCGGCGTCGTTGAAGGTCAAGGTGCGGGTGTCGCCCTGCTTGAGGTCTGCGCCTTCGACGGTCCCGTTGAGTTTGATGTTGTGGAGGCCGACGACTGACGTGAAGACGATCTGCGTGCCCTTCGCGATGAGGGCGACGCCCTTGTTCGGCGCCTGCGCGGCGCCATCGGCGGTGAGCGTCCAGTCGTTGGCGTGCGCCTCGATCTTCACTTCCTTCGACGCTGACGGCGGCTTGGTGGTCTCCTCGACGAGGCCCAGGACCTTGTCGAAGCCACTCGCCGAGACGGCGTACTGGACGCAGGCAGTGCCCGGGTTCTTGGCGTCGCCCGGCGCGGTGCCCCAGGCGTCGTCCGGGAGGTGGAGGCTCGTGCCGACAGCGAGGATGCTGTTGGCCTCGATCCCGTTCTTGGAAGCGATGCTGTCGGCGCTGACGTTGCCGTAACCCTGGGCGAGGTCGTCGAGTGAATCGCCCTGGACGACATACGCCTTGATCTCCGGCATCTGCAGGACGACTTCGGGCGAAATCGGATCGCTGACGGCGAGGTCGTTGGCGGCCACCAGATCGGCAGGCGTGGTTGCGTGTTCGGTGGCGATCAGTGCCCACGTGTCGCCGGCCTGGACAACGTACATGGCGTCGGCGGGGAGCTTCAGCTCCGTGCCGGGGGCGACGACCGCGTCTTCGGCAAGCGCATTCTCGGCCGCGAGGTCGGCGAGCGGGATGTCATGGAGCTGGGCGATCGTGCCGAGGGTCTGGCCCGGCTGGAGGACTGCCACCTGTTTCGGCAACTCCAGGCGGCGCTCGAACGGGATCTCGTCGTCGGTGGCGAGGCTCCCGAGGACGCCCCTGTTGAGGTTGATGATTTCAGAGGTCGACAGGCCGTGGGTCTCAGCGATCGAATCGATCGTGTCGCCAGCCTTAACGGTGTAGTTCGCACCTTCGGGGAAGGCCAGCGTCGAACCGGGGAACAACCCGGCGACATCCGCGCCATCCGCGGTCTTGAGGTGCATGGTCGCGACGCCGCGCTTCTCGCTGAACGTGTAATCGATGTTGTTCATTTCGGCGAGGATGCGGGCGCCGACGTACTGGGAATCGGCGATATTGGCGATCGTCTCGTTGTCCTTGTAGACGGTGTAGGTGTAGCCCTTGCTCTCGTTGATCGAGGGGATCTTGATCTCGGTCCCCTTCTTGATGCGGGCGGTAACGTCGGCGATGCCGTTGAACTCGGCGAGCTCTTTGGCGCCGATGCCATGGGAGGCGGCGAGGCCGACGAGGGTATCGCCGCCGACGAGGACGGCGACTTCGCCATTGAGGTTGTGGGCGAATTCTTCGGCTTCGTCCCACCACTTGGA
>CAUJEQ010000241.1 GCA_963169135.1 Chloroflexota bacterium | reverse complement strand
GTTCGCGTTCACCAGCACCAGCCTCGTTGCCAGCACCCTCATCCAGCACCTGGTCGCCGATGAGATGCGCGGACGGGTGCTCAGCTTCTTCCCCCTCACGATCGGCATTGCCCAGGCCGCGACCGCCATTGCCGGGCTCGCAGGCCAGGCCATTGGCCTCGACCTCCTCCTCCCGTTGCTGGGGTGGCTCGTTCTCACCGGAGCTCTGCTCCTCGTTATTCGCTACCGTGAGTTCCTGGGCTCCAGGGTTGAGTCGCGCGTTGCGCGGGCAGGGACCGGGCCGGTGTCATGACCGGTCCGGTCGGCGGCCCCACGGTTCCCGCGGCTATCGCTCGACGCTGCTGGCCTGGGGCCCTTTGTCGCCGGGCTCTTCGGTGTACTTGACCTCGTCGCCGGCCTCCAGGAGGTCGAATTCGTCGGCGAGGACGCTGTTGCGGTGGAAGTACACTTCGTGTCCATCATCGGCGGTGAGGAAGCCGTAGCCGGCCCCTGGGAACAGCCGCGCCACCTTGCCCCGAGCGGGCCGCACCGTCGGGCTCACCTGGCCGCGCTGCACTCGCGCATGGTCTTCCAGCTGGCGCTGGGCCGCATCGAACGCCTGGGAGATCGCCACGTGCAGGTCATCGGCCTGCTGCCGCGTCACCCGGGCGACGCCTCCCGGGACGTCCGCGTGGATGTTCACCTGGTAGGGGCCGCCTTTGCGGTGGTGGTTCTGCGGCGCCTCCAGGACGACGCGGCACGAGGTGATGCGCGGATAGAACCGGCGCAACCGCTCGATCCGCTCGAGGAGGTACGCGTTCGTCTCCGGGCCTTCGATCACGCCGTTATCGATGATCTCGTACGGAAGGACCGGAGCGCGCTCAGCGGTCTCCGGTGGATGCGGGTCGTCGCGCCCCCAGCTCACCCGGACGCCCTGTTCGTCCTCGGCGTACTCCACGGACAGTTCGCCTTCATAGGCACGGTAGAGCGCCTCCGCGATACGGCGCGGGAGGTGGATGTCCGTGGTCGTCACCACCATCCGGCCGTCGGCTTCTTCGATATCCATCACCCGGTTCAGCGCGTGCTCCGCGGTTTCGATCTGCTCCTCGGCGCGGAGCACGGCCATCACGTCCTCGCGGTGCAGCGCGAGGAACGCACCGGAGATGGTCAGGGTCCCGGCCGGGTACCCGTCACGAATCCTGCGGCAGGCCGGGCAAACCGCCTCCTTCGCCCCTGTGGCGGCGGACGCTCCCGTGGCGGGCCATTGCCAGCGCCCGCCGTGGTAGACGGCCATGCAATCGGGGCAGGCGGTCATTTCGGGGTACTTCCGCGTGAGACGGTACATATCTCCGCCGCCTTCGGGGACAATTGTGTTTCGGATATGGGGCCTTCCGCCCGCGTTCACCGGCCCGGAGTTTCCGTCCTGTACTGCAGCCATCTTTGATACCTCTCGGTCAGGTTGGACCGCGCGGACCCGAGATGCGCGTCTTTCTCCAGGCCGCGCATCCATCTTGCAACCGCGCCGCGAGCCCTCGTAACGGCCACCCGGGTACCTCTCGATGGCCTCACAGTCCGGCGTCGCCGGCCGGGTTCGCCTGGGCTCGCCGGATAGTGGCCGCGTCGCCTTCCCGGACTACCCCGTCCTCCATCGCCAGCACGCGGTTTGCGACCCCCAGGATGCGCAGGTCGTGCGTGACCGCGACGAGGCTCTTCGTTTCGGCGGCGTGCACTGCAGCCCGGGGAAGTTGCACGCTCCCCTACGTTGTGCCGCCCTGCGCTGCCTCGGGCCAGGCCGGCACCCCCAGCCGATCTTCTCCAGCAACTTCCGCGGCCGGTGGTGGCAACAGCCCTGGTTCGGGCGCCAACGGCGCCTGCCACGGCTCGTTCGGGTCGCTTTCCAGCAGTCGCGTCAGCTCCGGGTCCTGGAGCGTCTCGACCTCAAGGAGGGCCCCGGCCACCTTGTCGAGGAGCGCCCGGTTCTCTATCAATAACTGTTTCGCCCGTTCGCGCGCGTCCGTCACCAGGCGGCGCACCTCCTGGTCGATTGCCTCGGCAGTGGCCTCGCTATAGTTGCGGGTCTCCGAGATCTCCCGCCCGAGGAAGACGAGTTCTTCCGTGCGCCCGTAGGTAAGCGGCCCAAGCTTCTCGCTCATCCCCCAGCGCGTCACCATTGACCTCGCCAGCCGGCTGACCTGTTCCAGGTCGTTCGAGGGGCCCGTCGATGCTGAGCCGAACACGAGTTCCTCAGCGGCATGGCCGGCCAGCGCCGTGCACAACTGGTCCAGGAACATCTCCGGCGTCTTGAAGTGCTGCTCCTCCTGCGGGAGGAATCTCGTGTACCCGGCTGCCACCCCGCGCGACACGATCGTCACCTTCTGCGGCCGGTCGTGATTCTTCATCAGATGTCCGACCACCGTGTGCGCGCCTTCGTGGTACGCGACGATCTGGCGCTCTCGCGGCGTCATCAGGCGGCTCCTGCGTTCGGGCCCCGCGAGTACCCGATCCACCGCCTCCACGAAGTCGTCCATGTCGATCAGCCGCTTGTTACGCCGGGCCGCGAGGATGGCCGCCTCGTTGACCAGGTTCGCGAGGTCAGCCCCGGTGAAACCCGGTGTCGTCCGCGCCAGCTTGTCCACCGAGATGTCCGGCGCGAGCGGCTTCCCTCGCAGGTGAACCCGGAGGATAGCGTCGCGACCTTTCACGTCCGGCGCGTCGAGGATGACCTTCCGGTCAAAGCGGCCCGGCCGGATCAGCGCCGGGTCGAGGATATCCGGCCGGTTTGTCGCGGCGATGACGATGACGTTGGTACCGGCTTCGAATCCGTCCATTTCCACGAGAATCTGGTTCAAGGTTTGCTCACGCTCATCGTGGCTGCCGCCGAGCCCGGCGCCGCGCTGGCGGCCCACCGCATCGATCTCGTCCAGGAACACGATGCAGGGCGCGCTCTTCTTCGCCTGGTCGAACAGGTCGCGCACGCGGCTGGCGCCGACGCCCACGAACATCTCCACGAATTCCGACCCCGAGATACTCAGGAAGGGGACGCCCGCCTCGCCCGCCACCGCCCGGGCAAGGAGCGTCTTGCCGGTGCCCGGCGGCCCGAGCAGCAACACCCCCTTTGGAATCTTCGCTCCGAGTGCCGCGAATTTCGCCGGGTTCCGAAGAAACTCGACCACTTCCGCCAGTTCTTCCTTCGCTTCATCCACACCGGCCACGTCGTCGAAACTGACCGCGACCTTGCTCGCACTGAAGAGCCGTGCGTGGCTCTTTCCGAAGTCCATCGCCTGGCCGCCCACCGACTGTGTCCGCCGCATGATGAAGATGAAGAAGCCAATCAAGAGGAGCAGCGGCAGGAACGAAAGGATGATCGTAAACAGTCCCGACCACACGCCCGCCTCGCTTTTCTCAAACACGAGGTTTACCGCCGGGCTGCCTACCGGCGCATCCGCCCGGCTCAGCGCGATCCCTTCGTCCCGCAGGAGGGCGGTCAGGTCCACAGTTTCGGGGACGATGACGACCTTCGTGGCGGGAGCCAGCCCTTCAGGCGCGACATAAGTCACTCGGGCTTCAGTTCCGCTCACGACGATGGTCTCGACCTTGCCAGCGGCGGCGTCCGCGACGAGCTGCCCCAGCCCGACATCGGATTCGTCGGACTCCGTTTCCGGCAGGAACGACAACGCCACGATGATCGCGACCGTTGCCAGCAGGCCCACGACCAGAGCCGTGACCAGCGAAATCTGTCCGCGCCGTGGCTCCGGCGCCTGTGTGCTCATTTCTACAACCGTGCGCGATTCCGGGCCCCGTGGCAACGTCCGGGCAGTCCCTGCCGGGCCCGCCTTGAGCCCCTATTTCGGAAGGGGGAACTCATCCAGGTAGCCCCGGTATTCCGGTTCAACATCGATCTCCAGTGTCTCGAGCAGCCTCACCACGCCACAATAGAACGAAATCGTGAGGACAAGGTCGACTACACACTCGTCGTTGAGCGATGCCTTGAGGGTGGCGAACGTGCCGTCGGAAACGGCGAGCCCGGTCACCATCTCGCGTGCGGCAGCGAGCACGGCCCGCTCCAGTTCGCCCAGGTCCGAACGCTCGCCCGCGCTCTCGGTTGTTATGGCCCGGATGTCAGCGTCACTGACACCGAATTCGCGCCCGATCTTGATGTGGTGCGAATACTCGTATTGCGACCGCGTGAGGTAGCCCACCTGGAGAATCGCCATCTCGCGCAGCCGCGGGTCGAGCTGGCTTCGGTTCCGGATGAACCCGCCCAGCCGGGAGAACGCACGGGCCCCGTTGGGACTGTTCACCAGCGCGCGGTTCAGGTTGATGTCGCGCGCGAGCAGGTCCTGGTCCGCTTCGGACAGGGCGGACTGCTGGAGATAGGGGACGCGGGCCATGGCAACTCCTTTCGCCCCCGGCGTGGCCGTGCCACGTGCAGACGCCCGGGGAGGCTACCGCGGTTGAGAACGCCGCTGCAAGACGCGTAGGCTGCGGCAACCAACCGGGAGGTCCATCCAATGCCGGACGTCAATGCATGGCACGGTCAGGTCCAGGAGGAGATCCTCGATCCGGCCCGCCCTATCTGTGATCCCCACCACCATCTCTGGGACCATCCGGGCAACCGCTACCTCCTCGATGAGCTACTCGCTGACATCGGCAGTGGCCACAACGTGGTAAGCACGGTCTTCGTCGAGTGCATGTCGATGTACCGCGCCGAGGGCCCCGACCCCATGCGCCCGGTCGGCGAGACCGAGTTCGTCAACGGCATCGCCGCGATGTCGGCCAGCGGCCGCTACGGCCCGGCCCGGGTTGCAGCGGGGATCGTCGGTTTCGCTGACCTGACCCTGGGCGACCGCGTCGTTCCCGTGCTCGAAGCACACCTCGCCGCCGCCCCGGCGCGCTTCCGGGGCATCCGCCACGCCGCGGGCTGGCACGAAAGTCCCGACATCCGGAACTCCCACACCAACCCGCCCCGCGGCCTGCTCAGCGACCCGGAGTTCCGCCGCGGCTACCAGCACCTGCCCCGCTTCGGCCTGACGTTCGAAGCATGGCTCTATCACCCGCAGCTCAACGAGCTCGTGGACCTTGCGCGGGCCCACCCCGAGGTCACCATCGTGCTCGACCACTTTGGAGGTCCGCTCGGCATCGGTCCCTACGCGGGCCGGCCCGACGAGGTATACGAGGCATGGAAGCAGGACATCGACGCCCTGGCGGCATGCCCGAACGTGGTTGCGAAGCTGGGCGGCATCAACATGCCGATCAACGGGTTCGGCTGGGACAAGCGCCCCGTCCCCCCAACCTCTGAGGAACTGGCAGCGGCCACCCGCCATTACTACGACCGCACGATCGACCGCTTTGGCCCGTCCCGCTGCATGTTCGAAAGCAACTTCCCGGTCGATCGAGTCAGCTGCTCCTACGCGGTGCTCTGGAACGCGTTCAAGCGGATGGCCGCCGGGTATTCGGAGGACCAAAAGGCAGCGATGTTCCACGACACCGCCGCCCGTGTGTATCGATTGCCCTCGCCAGGCTGATCATGGCCGGACTACACCGGCAGCGGCTCGCCGGCAGCGCGGCGTGTGTTAGCATGCCGCCAACCCCGGCAGGAGCGAAATCCTCGTGGCCTTGTTGATTACCCTCATCGTCATCGCCGTTGTCGTCCTGGTCCTCATCTTTTGGGTCATCGGCATTTATAACGGCCTCGCCCGCGCCCGCATCCGCGTCAAGGAAGCGTGGTCCGGTATCGATGTCCAGCTGAAGCGCCGCTCCAGCCTCATCCCCAACCTCGTTGAGACCGTCAAGGGCTATGCTGCCCACGAAAAAGAAGTGCTGGAAAACGTGACCCGGGCCCGGGCGATGCTGGACCGGGCGGCGACGCCGGGCCAGGCAGCACAGGCCGATAACATGCTCACCGGGGCGCTCCGCTCGCTCTTCGCCGTCGCCGAAGCTTACCCGGACCTCAAGGCGAACCAGAACTTCCTCGAGCTCCAGCGCGAGCTGACCGACACCGAGGACAAGATCGCCTACTCCCGCCAGTTCTACAACGCCAACGTCCGCAGCTACAACGAGCGTACGGCCACCATCCCCAGCTCGATCATCGCCGGCATGTTCAACTTCGAACCCGCCGAATTCTTCGAAGCCGAAGAAGGCGCCCGGGAGGACGTGAAGGTCAGCTTCGGGACCAGCTAGAGCTGCTCAATTGTCGATTGACCATTGTCGATTGACGCCCGAAGAGGCGAGTTCATGGACGCGGACGAATTCAAGCAACGGACCAAGCGGTTTGCCCTCGATGCCATCGTGCTGGTCGGTGAGCTTCCGGGTGGCAAGGTGAGTGAGGTCCTTGGCCGCCAACTCTTGCGCTCGGCAACTTCGGTCGGGGCGAACTACCGTGCCGCCGCACGCGCTCAGAGTCCCGCTCAGATGCTCGCGAAGCTGTCCATCGTTGAAGAGGAGGCCGACGAGAGCCTCTACTGGCTCGAGCTATTTGTCGAAACCGGCATCATCCCCGCCGGTCGAGCACAGCCTTTGAGGAAGGAAGCATCCCAGTTACTGGCCATGACTGTTGCGTCCAAGAAGACGTTGCGAGCAAGGGCGACCAGTCCGGCCAGGCGTCAATCGTCAATCGTCAATCGTCAATCCGGTCCGCCGGGAGTCCCCACCCGATGACCTCCCCCGCCCCCGGTTCCGTCCTCATCTACGACCGCATCTCGGCCAACAAGCGGACGACCTGGCTCATGATGACGTTCTTCGTCGTTCTCCTGACCGCCCTCGTTGGTGTCATCGTCATGGCCATGGGCGGCAACATTGGGATCGTCGGGGTCGTGGGCATTGGGCTCATCGTCTACGCGCTCGTGAGCTACTGGATCTCGACCAACGTCGTCCTCTCCATCTCAGGCGCCCACGAGGTGACCAAGGAGGAAGAGTGGGAGTTCGTCCGGCGGGTCGAGAACCTGTCCATCGGCGCCGGACTCCCTATGCCGAAGACCTGGGTGCTCGAAGACTCCGCCCCCAACGCGTTCGCCACTGGCCGCGACCCCAACCACGCCCACGTCGTCGTCACCCGTGGCCTGCTCGACAAGCTCGAGCCAATAGAACTCGAAGGCGTCCTCGCCCACGAACTCTCCCACATCGGCAACTACGACATCCGGGTGATGACCGTCGCGACGGTGCTCGTCGGTCTGGTCGCACTCGTGAGCGACCTCTTCCTCCGCTACACGATGTTCGGTTCGGGCCACCGCCGCGGCAGCCGTGACAAGGGAGGTGGCGGCGCATTGATCCTCATCGTAATTGCTATCATCGGGGCCATCCTCGCGCCGATCGTCGCCCAGGCGCTCCGTATGGCTATCAGCCGCCGGCGCGAATACCTTGCTGACGCGAGCGGGGCACTCCTCTGCCGCCACCCCGAGGCCCTCGCTCGCGCCCTCGAGAAGATCTCCAACGACCATGAGCCCCTCGAAGCCGCGAACAAGGCTACCGCCCACCTCTACATCTCCAACCCCCTCCGCGAACACCAGAGCTTCCTGAACAACCTGTTTAGCACCCACCCCCCCATCGAGGAGCGCATCCGCCTGCTGCGGAGCATGTAGCGCTTACTCCCGGTGTCTCCGCCGCCACTCCCGTCGGATGAACGCAGGCGTGTAAGGCAGGTACTCCCGCTGCCGTGCCTCCGAAAGCCCGAAGAAGCTCCCCTCGACCCTTCCGGTGCAGTTCGGGGCGCCGCATACGCAGTCCCACCACTCACCGTTTCCGAACGCGTTGAGCCGGTAGTCGATGGTGACTTCATCGCCCGCCTTGATAGGCCGCCAGGCAAAGACCTTCACGCCACTCCGCATCGCGTTTGGTCCGCAAGAGTGGTTCAGATAGCACCCCGGAGATAGCAGGACGGTGCTGTGGTCGAAGTCGAGTTCACAGAGGTGGCGCCGGTCGTCTTCGCCGAGCCGGGCGAGCTCCGAGTTGTGCACGACTCGACCATGCCGCCGGCGAAAGATGAACTCGCCTGGCTCAAAGGCCCGCAGGGCGTATACCCCGAGCCCTTTCGCCCACGTTTCGCGCACCTCGATGTCGCCGATCAATCGGGATCTGTCCCACTGGGCATTGCGCGCAGTTTACGGCCGCACAGTCCCCCCGGATTGCCCCGTCCGGCCCACCCCGGGCGATGCCCCCGGGCTTACTATGAGTACAGATGAAAGAGACCACCGGGCGGGGGTCACGGGAAAGGAGGAAACGGGAATGAAAACCATGAACGGTCGCCGCATCCACGCCCTCTTCCAGGTCTGGATCGTGCAGAGTTAGACGGGAGGCTCAGATCCAGGTCCCATCCCACCGGAGGTCAAGCCATGAAAATCAGGGTCCACGCCTTCTACCGAGTGTGGTTCGGTCCGATACAAGGCTCGCCCAGCGAGCCAGGCACAGCGTCCCAGTCCCGGCTGCACCACGTAGGCACAAACGCTTAGCGGCCACCACCTGAACAAGGCGCCCGCGGCGCTCCCCTCGGGAGAAAAAGCCAGGGAGCGGAACCGGAACTGATGGACGGAGCAAACACCATCGACAGGCCTCGCTAACTGCGAGGCCTGTTTCATTGCCAGCGTCCCGCCGGGTGCCCGGCTAGAATGGCATGGCCAACGGTATTGGCCCGCGGCAATCCACCCGGAGGACGCTCCCGCCATGGGACTCCGCACCCCCCAGCAGTACATCGATTCGCTCAAAGACAACCGGACCGTCTACTACCGCGGCGAGCAGGTGCCGGATGTCACCTCCCACCCGGTCATCAAGAAAGCCGTCCATCACGCCTGCCTCGACTTCGAAATGGCCGAGGACCCGGCCTACCGCGACCTTTCCGTCGTGGCCGAGGGCGGCGACACGTACAGCCGCTACTTCAAAATCCCCGCCAGCAACGATGACCTCCTCAAGCGCAGCCAGCTCATCGAAGCGGCCACGGCTCTTGGCAAGACCCTGGTCGTCCTCGTGAAGGAGATCGGTACCGACGCCCTTTTCGCCCTCCACCGCGTTTCGCGCCAGGTCGACCAGAAATACGAGACCGATTACTACCAGCGCGTCGAGGCCTTCTACCGCCACTGCCGCGACAACGACCTCGCCATCTCCGTCGCCCAGACCGACGTGAAGGGCGACCGCTCCGCAGGGCCACTGAACCAGCCCGACCCCGACATGTACACCCGCATCGTCGAACGCCGCCCTGACGGCATCGTGGTGCGGGGCGCGAAGATCCACACCAGCTGCACCACCAACGTCAACGAAGTCATCGTCCTCCCGACGCGCGCCATGTCCGAGGCCGACAAGGACTACGCGCTGGCCTTCGCCATCCCCGTGGACACGCCCGGCCTGAAGCTGGTTGCCAGCCCTTACGGCGGCAGCCCCAAAGCCGAGTTCGACGCCCCCCTCAGCGCCGACCGCAAGATGATGGAGACCATCACCATCTTCGACGATGTCTTCGTGCCCTGGGACCGCGTCTTCCTCGCGGGCGAGCACGACTTCGCCGGCGCCCTCGCCCTCGGGTTCGTCGAGTACCACCGCTTTACCGCAGTGAGCTACAAGCTGCCGCTGGTGGATGCACTGATCGGTTCAGCGCTGCTCATGGCCGACATGAACGGCATCTCG
>CAUJEQ010000240.1 GCA_963169135.1 Chloroflexota bacterium | reverse complement strand
CGGCCGATGGTCATGCTGCCGGCGACTGCAAACTCAACACCGGGCGCCAGACCGGTGTCTCCCGGGGCAACAACGACGAGATGCCAACCGCGCTGCCGACCGGGAGCCGCAGGTGATGGCGCAGCGGCACGGACGGGCCTGAGCCCGCTTCGCAACGCGACCGCCACGGTGGCAACGAACGCGAAGATGACCACGATGAGGGCGAGCCGCAGGACGAGCAATTCGTTCACGCGTCGGCCTCCAGCCAAAAGCGGGCATCCCCGAGCGCGAACATGGCACCCGGGGGCAGTTCGGTCTCGCCCGCAATCCGGGCGCCACTGAGAAGCACGCCATTTCGGCTCTCCAGGTCCCGGATCGTGAGTGAGCCGCCCGCGCCGGAACAGATCTCGGCATGGCGGCGCGAGATGCTCAGGTCCGGGACGACGAGGTCGCAGCCAACACCGCGCCCGATGACGATGGGGGTGTGGGTGATTGGCACGCGTGTCCCGTCGTCGAGGACGAGTCGCTTCCCGCGCTGGCGGGTAATGACGCGGGTGGCACCCGCGGCGACGGTCTCAGGGCGGTGAGCGGGCTCGCGGTAGGTGGCTGAGACGCGGACGGCGCCGGCAGCGAGACCGACGCCTTCGACGAACTCGAACTGCCACGGACCAAGCTGACGGAGACTGCGGCCCTTGGCCACCTCATCGAGCATCCGGCCGGCGCCGCGCGCCAGCTGGTCGCGCAAGCGTGCGATGCGCTCGCCATCGGCCGGGGCGTATTGGACACGGTAGGCGTTGGCGATCGCGCCGTCCCGGATTGAGGCTTCGGCGGCAGCCTGGATGCGCTGGAGGACCTCGACCGGGTGGATGCCGGTGCCGCTCGCCATGCGGGCCGCCTGTTCGAGGAAGCGCTCGATGCGAGGCTGGTCAGTCATCGGGCCAGCACCGCCCTGATGACGGCACCGGCGATCGGTGAGGCGACTACGCCCCCCTGTCCACCGTTTTCGACGACGACCGCGACCGCGACCTGCGGGTCATCGGCGGGAGCGAACGCGATGAACCAGGCGTGCGAGGTGCCGTCGCCGGCTTCCGCGGTCCCGGTCTTCCCGCCGACGCTGACGCCGGGGATGGAGACGCCGTTCGCCTGCCCGTTGTCGACAACAGAGACCATGAAGTCGCGCAGTGTATGGGCGAGGGACTGGTCGATCACGCGGGTGGTCTCGGGGTGTTCAAGTTCTCGGACCAGGGCGCCATCGCGATACGCGCCAATGGCCAGGTGAGGGCGGGCCAGCTCGCCGTCATTGGCGATGGTGGCTGCCACGACGGCCATCTGGAGGGGGGTGGCAAGCAGCTCGCCTTGGCCGAAGGCTGTGCTCGCCAGCAGCACCCGCGAGAGCGCCGAGCCGGGTGCGTAAACCTGGCTGGCGGCCGTCTCAAGCGTGAAGTCGATCTGCCGTTCGAACCCGAACGCCCGGGCAGTGCGCAGCAGCTTCTCCCAGCCGGTCTTGTCGCCGACATCGGCGAAGATGGCGTTCACCGAGAAGGTGAAGGCGTCGCGGAACGGATAGGTGCCGACGCCCTGGGGCACGTTGCGGCAGGAGACCGGAAAGCCGTCGATAACAATCTCGCCGGGGCACTCCACGATCGTTTCCGGCGTGATGACGCCTCCACCGAGCGCCGCGGCGGCGGTCACCGTCTTGAACGTCGAACCCGGGGGATAGAGTCCCTGGGTAGCACGGTTGAGGAGTGGGGCGTCGGGGTCACTGAACAGCGCCTCGCCGGCGGTGGTGAGGCCGCCAGGGTCGTAGGTGGGGACGCTCACCATCACGAGGACCTCGCCGGTTCGGGGGTCGAGCGCCATCACGGCACCTTTGCGCGCGCCGAGGGCTGCCACCGCCGCGGCCTGCACTCGCGGGTCGATGGTCAGGCGGATGTCGTTCCCTTCGAGGCGGTCGCGGTCGAACTCGGCCTGCAGGGCGCCAGACCATCCGGAAGGGCGCTGGCCGGTGAGTTCCTGGTTGAACGCCAATTCGACGCCCTGGGAACCGTAGCGGGGGTCCAGGTAGCCAACCGCATGAGCGACCGAGGCGTCGGTGTAGTGGCGCGTCCCGTCGCCGAGGGACTCGGCGAGGACGTTTCCATCGCGGTCCAGGATTCTGCCCCGGCCGGGATCGTAGAATGCGGAGAGCACACGGGGGTTCCGATCGTCACCGGCCAGGTCCGTCCTGAACACCTGCCAGTAGGCAAGCGCGGCGAAGAAGACGAAGAACACGAGCAGCGAGAAGCTGCCGGCAGACGCAAGGCGGCGTTCAAACGCCCCGGGACTGAGCACAGGGCCATTCTACGAAGCGAAACGCCAAGAGGGGCGCCCGTGTGGGCGCCCCTCTTGGGAAGTGGCGAGCGGGCGGGGGACTATCCGCGCGGGAGGCCGAGGCCCCGTGTGGCGATGACGTTCCGCTGAATCTCGTTGCTTCCGCTGTAGATGCTCGACGGGACCGCCTGGATGTAGGACTCGGGCATGTCGCCGCCGAAGGGGGCGCGGGTCTCTTCGGGGACGAACTGGCCGGCGAGGCCGAGCTGATTGACGCCGAAGTTGTAGATCTTCTGGCCGAGTTCGGACTGGTAGATCTTGACCACCGAGGCCTCGTAGTTGGGGACCATACCACTGGCCTGGATGTAACCAATCCGGTAGCCCAGGAAGCGGCCCACGTTGTTGGCGACGACGAGGTCGGCCAGACGGGTGCGGTAGCGTTCGCGGCGCGCCTTGTCGCCTTCCTTGAGGTTGGTGACCAACTTTTCGAGCGTGTGCTTCTGCGAGGCCGTGGTCCCGATGCCCGACCGTTCGAAATCGAGCAGGGTCATGCCCACGTACCAGCCGCGGTTTTCCTCGCCGATCATGTTCTTCGCCGGGACACGGACATCCTCGAAGAACACCTCATTGAAGTGGTGGCGGTTCGCCATGTTGATGAGCGGCCGGATGGTGAGGCCCGGGGTGTTCATGATGTCATCGATCAGCAGGAAGCTGATGCCCCGGTGCTTGGGGGCCTCGGGATCGGTGCGGACCAGGCAGAACATCTGATTCGCCCGGTGGCCGCCGGAGGTCCAGATCTTCTGACCGTTGATGACGTAGTCGTCGCCATCGCGGACGGCACGGGTCTGGAGAGCGGCGAGGTCGGAGCCCGCGCCCGGCTCGCTATAGCCCTGGCACCAGATGTCCTCGCCGCTGGTGATGCGCGGCAAGTAGCGCTTCTTCTGCTCTTCGTTGCCGTGAATGATGAGCGTGGG
>CAUJEQ010000239.1 GCA_963169135.1 Chloroflexota bacterium | reverse complement strand
CCGGAAAGCACGCGGACCGGCTTGAAGACGTCATCGGACTTGAACAGGAACTGGCCGAGGACGGTGCGGAGCTTCACATCAGGGGCGCCGGCGGCGACGGAACGGACTTCCTCGAGGACGGTGCGGTTGGGGTCGAGCGCTTCGTCCTGATGCTGATCGTAGTACCCGGGGCGGGCGCGCTCGGCCCACTCCACGGTGCCTTCGGTGGGTGCGACCAGCCCGGCCGCGATGCGGAGCAGGGTGCTCTTGCCGCTGCCGTTCGGGCCGATGAAGACGACTTTCTGGCCGCGTTCGATGTGGAGGTTCACATCGACGAGGACGAGGTGGTCGCCGTAGGTGTGGCCGATGTGCTTCATCATCAGCACGTCGCGCTCGGTGCGGCCGTGGGAGGTGATGGTGAAGTTGACCTCCGCGTCCTTACGGGTGCGCTCGATGCGCTCGACCTTGGCCAGCTGTTTTTCGCGGGATTGGGCCTGGGTGGTCTTGGTGGCGGAGGCGCGGAAACGCTCGATGAAACGCTCCTGCTTGGCGATCTCGCGTTCCTGGCGGGCGGCAGCCTGGTCCTGCGCCTGGAGCTTTGCGGCCTTCTGGCGCTGATAGTCTGTGTAGTTGCCGGCGTAGCTTTCGACCTTCTTGTCGCGGAGGTCGAGGATCCGGGTAACGACGCGGTCGAGGAAAGCCGCATCGTGGGTGACGATGAGGATGGCGGCGTCCCAATCCTGGAGCTCGTCGGCGAGCCAGGCGCGGGTCTTGGCGTCGAGGTGGTTGGTGGGCTCGTCGAGGAGGACGTTCTCGGGGCGGCGAACGAGGACCTTGGCGAGGGCGATGCGCATCTGCCAGCCGCCACTGAAGGCGCCGCACTTCTTTTCAGCATCGCCCGGGGCGAAGCCAAGGCCGTTCAGGACACGGCCGATGCGGGCCTCGATGCGGTACCCATCGAGGGCGTCGAACCGCTCGAAGAGGCTGGCCTGCTTTTCGATGAGGGCATCGAGGTCGCCCTCGCCGCCCTCGATGCGCGTGGAGATATCGGCGAGCTGGTTTTCGATGGCGCGGGCCTCGGGGAAGGCGAGCCAGAGCTCTTCGAGGAGCGTGTTGTCGTCGTCGAGGCCGGCTTCCTGGCGGAGATACCCGATGGAGGAGCCGCGAAACCCGGCGGCGCCGGTATCGGGCTTGTGGTCGCCGGCGATGAGCCGAAGGATGGTGGACTTGCCACCGCCGTTGGGGCCGACGAGGCCGACGTGTTCCCCATCCCCAACGATGAAGGTGAGGTCCTGGAGGACATCGACAGAGCCGAACGACTTGGATACTTCTTCGCAAAACAGCATGCGTGGTCTATTCCGTGGTGCTGGACCGGGCGAGCGCGACGCGCCCGGGGGGAGATCTCAGCGTGTAGCAGAGGGGAGGCTGACGCACGGGCAGACGGCCGCGGCGCGACATGGCCGCGACAGTGCCGGGTGCGAGCCAGCCGGCCTAAACCGGCCGGGTTCTGGTGGTGCGTTGCGCATCCATGTCTCCAGTGTAGCAGGTGGGCCGGAGTGACCAGAATGGAGCCGCTGCGTCACCCGCAGCGGCCGTACCGCCATACTCGTGCACAGGAGGGACGAGCGCATGGGAATGAAGCAGCTTTGGATCGCCGCTGCCCCGGCGGTGGTGCTGGCGCTGGCGGCGGCAGCCGTGGCAGCCGTGGCCTGCAGTGAGCGTGCGGCGCAGACGCTGCCTGGACCGGCACCGGCGAGCACGACGATGGCGGCGCCGGACGTGGTCCGGGACTCGACCACTACTCCCGGCCCCGTGAGCCCGAAGCCCCCTGCGCCACAGCCCGGTCCGGCCGACGGGCCATGGAACCGCGACCTGTGGGTGGCGTATTCGGGCGACGGGCTTTCGTTCGGCGGGGCCTCGCGCTTCATGGAGCGGGCGGGCGTGCCGTGCGTCATCCGCGACAGCACGGACCGTCTCATCGCCGTGTTCCAGTGGTTCCCGTTCGATGACGCGGATGCGTTCGACCAGGTTGCGGTGGCGTTCTCGGACGATGCCGGGACGACGTGGACGGCGCCCACACGGATGATCTTCGCCGGGCTACCGGAGGACCTGATGCGGCCGTTCGACCCAACGCTGGTGCAGCTCGAGGACGGGCGCTACCGGCTGTACTTCACCTCGAACGAGCGGACAGGCGGCGGGCGGCCAGCGATCTACTCGGCGGTTTCGAGCGATGGGGTGGCATACACTTTCGAGCCCGGGGCGCGCTTCGCGCCGGCGGCGGGCACGGTAGACGCGAGCGTCGTACGGTTCGGGGGCGCGTGGCACCTGTTCTCGCACACGATGGAGGCGAACACCGGGCGGGGATTCCATGCGGTATCGGCCGACGGCCTGGCCTTCGAGGAACTCCCGCTGGTGGACGTTGGCAGCGGCTTCCAGTGGATCGGCAACGCAGTGGCGCAGGGCGAGACACTCCGCTACTACGGTTCGGGGCGCGATGGCGTCTGGTCGGCGACATCGACAGACGGCAGTACGTGGGCACTGGACGCGGGCACGCGCCTGTCCGGGGGTGACCCGTCCGCGGTCGTCTCGGGCAGTGGCGAGGTCATGCTCGTGTACGTGGGGCCTGTGCGGGAGGATGCGGGACCGAATCCGTTCCGGAGCCCGCCGCCCTGAGTTGCGGCGACGTGCCGGATCAGTCGCTGTGGCCGAGCGCGGAGATAGGCATCAGGAGGGCGATGAGCTGCTCGTCGCTCAGCTTCTGGACGCGGTCGCTGATGGCCTCCTGGGAAGCGTGGTCCGGCTTTTCCTGGCCGACGAGCTCACAGGCGAGCATGTGGCTTTCGAGGTAAGCGTGGGCGAGCGAGAGCAGTTCGCCATGACCGAGGGCCTTCAGCGATACCGCGGCTTTCTGCATCGGGGTGGGTTCCATGGTGTTCCTCCACTGGCGTGGTGCGCCGATGCGGGCATGTTCTCACTCCGGCGCAGGCTCCGGAACGGCAGGTTGGGCCAACTGCCTGGGGCCGGTTGGGGGCAAAGAGGAAAGAGTGGGCTTGCCCCGTCCGTTTCTATTGCGTGAGACGGCCGAGGGAGAAGGCGGCGCGCTCGACGCTGGGATAGACGGCGATGCCGCGCCCGGTGAAGTGGTCGCGGACGTCGTCGACGAGCTGGCGGTGTTCACGGTTGTTCGTCTCGGTGGCCCCCAGGACGACGGCAACGGGCTTCGGTGACTTATCGCAGATCTCCGCCAGGCGGTTGCAGGCGTGCTTGAGGCGGTCCCCGGCATCGGGGCGGCCGAAGAACCAGTCCTCGCCGACGTTGGCGATCGCGAGGTCGTAGCGGTCGCTCTGGAGCATGAGTTCGAGGAGGCCGTTGGAGGAGAGACCGCTGCCGGCGAGGATCGACTGGTCGACCGGGTTGCCGATCCAGCCGGCGAGCTGGGGGGCGCGCTCGCGGACCTTTTCGCGCACGTCCTCCGGCAGGGGGACGACGGTCAGGCCGTTCTCTTCGCAGGCGTCGGCCGACTGGACGCTGCGGCCGCCCCCGCCGCCGACCACGGCGATGTTCCGGCCAGTGGCGCGGGGGAGGAGGGCTGCACCGAGCATCAGGTCGAGCAGTTGTTCCTGGTTGCGGGCTTCGTGGGCGCCTGCCTGGCGGAGGACCGTGCTCCAGAGTTCGGCTGCACCGGCGAGGGCTGCGGTGTGGGAGGCGGCGGAACGCGCCCCGGCGGCGGTGCGGCCAGCCTTGTGGACGATCACCGGCTTCTTTGCCGCTGCGGCGGAGAGGCCCTCGAAGAATCCGCGGCCGTCCGGCACACCTTCTACATAGGCGCCGATGACGGACGTTTCCGGGTCGCCGGCGAGGTAGCGGAGCATCTCGCCGGGGGTGACGTCGAGGCCGTTGCCATAGTTGGCGGCTTTGCCGAACTTGAGGCCGCGGGCGTTGCCGCGGGTGATGACCTCGACGGCGTTGTTGCCGCTCTGGCTGAGGAAGGCGACGTTGCCGCTGGCCGTGGGGAGGTCCGGGCGGAAGGAGAGGCCGCCAGCCGGGTGGTAGAGGCCCATGCCGTTGGGGCCGAGGATGCGGATGCCCTTCGCGGCAGCGCTGGCCGCGATTTCGCGCTCCAAACTCGCCGCGTCTTCGTCGCCCGTTTCGCTGAAGCGGCCGGTGAAGAGGTGGAGGAAGCGCACGCCGCGCTCGCTGCAATGATCGACCAGTTCGAGGACAGCCGAGGCCGGCACGCAGGAGATGACGAGGTCGACCTGGCCGGGCACATCGGCCAGGCGGGGATAGGCCTTGAGGCCGGCGACTTCGTCCGCACGCGGGTTGATCGGGTAGATGGGGCCCTTGAAGCCCTGGGCCTTGAGCGAAACCAGGTAGTCGTGGCCGGGGCTATCCACGTTCGTGGAGGCACCGGCGACGGCGACCGAGCGGGGGCGGAAGAGGAGGTCGAGGTCGGGCGTAGAGGGAAAGCGCGGCACGGGGGGATTGTAGAGGAAGTTGCGAAGGTTCAAGGGCGAAGTGCGAAGGGCGGTGGAATTGTCGATTGTCGATTGACGCCCGCGGCGAGCTGCGGGAGATCGCGGCGAATCGGCAATCGAAAATCGGAAATCCTCAAACGCCGCGTTTGTCGCCCCAGATGAGGATGTGGAGGCGGGTCGAGAAGCGATAGCCGCGTTGGGTGCACGTTTCGGCGAGCCACGGGCTGCGGGCGGTCAGTTCGGCAGCAGCGCGCCCTTCGGGCATGAGGACAACCCGGCCCGGCGCGATGGCGAACTGGTCGCGGAGCGCTTCGACCTCGGTGAGGTCCGCCTCATCCTGGACGACGAACTTGAAGTTGGCGGCGCCGAGAGCGGCGAACTCGCGGAGGACGGGGGGGTCGATGCGGATGAGGCCTTCGTTGCCGGAATGGGCGAGCTTGGGCGAGACGTTGAACTGGTCGACCAGTCCGCTCAGCTCGCCCGGGGAGACCGTACCGTTGGTCTCGATTTCGATGCGGAAGCCTCGGGCCTTGAGCCCCTGGACGAGCGGCTGAAGCTGGCGGCGCTGGATGAGCGGTTCGCCGCCTGTGATGACGACGTTCCGGGGGGGCAGGGCAGTGATGGCGTCGTGGGCTTCGCCGATGTTGA
>CAUJEQ010000238.1 GCA_963169135.1 Chloroflexota bacterium | reverse complement strand
ACAAACCAGGAGTACTCCTACCGTGCCAACAGTGTTCGAACGGGTCCGTTCCATCGTGGTCGAGCAGCTCGGCGTCGAAGAAGACGAAGTGGTGCCTGCCGCATCGTTCGTGGACGACCTGAACGCCGACTCTCTCGATCTCGTCGAGTTGATTATGTCGCTTGAAGAAGAATTCTCGAGTGACGCGGGCGAACTCGAAATCAGCGATGAAGACGCAGAGAAGATCGCGACCGTACAGGACGCCGTAGACTATCTGAAGGATCACGGCGTCGAGGACAAGTAGGCTGACCATCCGGCAGCCGTCCCGGCCCACGGGAGGTTGATGTGGAATTCCTGGGCATTGGCTACCAGGAACTCCTGCTTGTGCTCGTGCTCCTGCTCATTGTGGTGGGGCCCGAGCGCCTGCCGGCGATGGCGTACCAGATTGGCCGCGCAGTAAGGCAGATGCAGGTGTATGCCCGGGCCGTCCGGGACGAGTTCAAGGACGAAATCGATTACCTGGACGAGCAGTACAAGACCATCCGGGGCGAGGTCGACCAGGCCCAGCGAGTGGTGCGCGATGAGCAGGCGAAGCTCAACAGCGGCCTGCGCGAAGTGAACGCGTCCATCGAGCAGGCGACCTCCGAGTTGTCGCTCGATGACAAGGTCGTTCCGTTCGTAGCCACGGGGAATGCAAGCCCGGCGCCCGCCAGCGCCGATCCTGCCACCGCGAACGAGCCTGCACAACCACCCATGGTGTTCTAAGACCAATGAGCGCAGACCCTATCCGCGAAGCACCGCCGCAACTGGCTCCGACGTTCAGTTACGCGGGTGGGCCCGAGATGACCCTGATGGAGCACCTGAAAGAGCTCCGCAACCGGGTTCTGATCTGCGCGATCGCACTGGTCATCGGAACGCTGGTCTCATTCCTCTTCTGGGAGACGATTCTCGGTTGGCTGCTGGCGCCGGCGCGCGAGCGGATCGAGGACTTCCGCGTTTCGAGTTTCTCACCGACGGACCGCATCAGCATCATCGTGAAGATCGGTCTCTACGGCGGGCTGATCGTCTCGTCGCCGGTGATCATCTACGAGCTGCTGGCGTTCATCGTGCCCGGGCTCACGCCCAAGGAGAAGCGGCTGCTTCTGCCAGGCATCGCGGGGACGGTGCTGTTCCTGATGGGCGGCATGGCGTTCGCATACTGGGTGATCCTGCCAGCCTCGCTCGGGTTCCTGCTCGAACTCGGGAGCAAGGAGATCCAGAACGTCACGGGGGTGAAGCAGTACGTCGACTTTGTCATCCGGATCGTGTTCTGGGTGGGCATCGCGTTCGAGTTGCCCATGGTGCTGGCACTGGCGGCGCGGCTGGGGCTGGTGCGCGCGAAGCAACTGCTCGGTTTCTGGCGGTATGCGGTCATCCTGATCTTCATCATCGCGGCAGTCGTCACGCCAACGCCGGACCCAATTACGCAAACGATGGTGGCCGGCCCGCTGTTCTTCCTTTACTTCGTCGGCATCCTGTTTGCATGGGGCGTGCAGCCGAGACGGACCGAACCGGCGGAGCCCGAGGGCGCGCCGGCGTGACGGCTACGGCAACGCGGCCGAATGCGGCGATCGCCGGAATCACCGGCGCCGCGGGCGGCTTCCTGAGCGGCATCCTTGGTGGCGGCGGTGGGGCGATCATGGTCCCGCTGATGACCGGCCCGTTGAAGCTGAGGCAGCACATCGCCCATGGCACGTCGCTGGTGGTCATCATCGTGACGGCGGCGGTGGCCGCGGTCGCCTACGCTGCCAACGAATCAATCAGCGGGCGGCTGGTGGTGGCCCTGCTCGCGGGGGCGGTCGTCGGCGCGATGGTCGGCGCGCGGGCGGCGATGCGGATCCCGGCGATTCGGCTGCGGCAGGTTTTTGGGCTGTTCCTGGTCACGGTGTCGTTGAGGCTCCTGGCGGTGGAGACCGTCGACCCGTTGCTCAACATTAGCGGTGTGGCGGAGTTCTCGGCGGCGGTGGCCATTGGGCTCGCGGGCGGCCTGGCCTCGGGGGCGCTGGGCGTGGGTGGCGGAGCAATCTTCGTGCCCGCGCTGGTGCTGGTGCTCGGAGTGGGCCAGCACGAGGCACAGGGGATTTCGCTATGGGTGATCGTCGGTGCATCGCTGATGGGTGCGCTGGCCCACTACCGCCAGGGCACGGTCGACACCGCGGTCGCCAGGTGGGTCGCCCCGTTCGCGCTGCCCGGCGCGGTCGCGGGGGCTTTCGCGGCGGGCGCGCTGAGCGGCCGATCTCTGCAGGTGGTGTTCGCGGTGGTGCTCTCAGCGATCGGCGTTCAGATGCTGGTGACGGCACAGCAGCGGCTGCGCGCCGAACAGGCCGCATTGAGGGCGCTGGCGCCGGGGGACGCCGCGTGATCAGCGTCGAGGAGCGCGCGGCCGAGCTCTACGAAGTGATTCGCTCGTGCACGATGTGTGCGCTGGCGGAGACCCGCACACAGGCGGTCCCGGGCGAGGGCCCCCTTTCGGCCGAAGTGCTGTGCATCGGCGAGGCGCCTGGGATGAACGAGGACAAGCAGGGGCGGCCGTTTGTGGGCGCCGCCGGAAAGTTCCTGGAGGAGCTGCTCGCGGCAGGGGGCCTGCAACGGGACGAGGTGTATATCTGCAATGTGCTGAAGTGCAGGCCACCGGCAAACCGCGACCCCATGCCCGGGGAGATCGAATCCTGCGCGGAATACCTGGACCTCCAGATCGACATGGTTGATCCGCTGGTGATCGTGACGTTGGGGCGGTTCTCGATGTCGCGGTGGTTTCCGCAGCAAGCAATTTCACGTATCCACGGAAGTGTGCGAGAGTTCGATGGACGACTGGTCGTCCCGATGTACCACCCGGCGGCGGCGCTGCATCAGCAGAACCTCCGGGACGTGCTGCTTTCGGACTTTCGCCAACTCCCGGCGATTCTCGAACGTGCCCGGGCCGGCCGATTACCGGCGCTGGCGACGAACGTCGAGAAGGACGAACCTTTGAGCATGGCGAAGCCCCCGCTCAAGGCTTTGCCGAATGAACCTGAACCGAGTGCCCCACAACCCGCACCTGAAGGTGCGCAACCTGGACAGATCCGACTGTTCGAGTAAGGAATCCCATGGCAGGTAACACCACATTACGCGTCATCCCGCTCGGCGGGCTTGGCGAAATCGGCCGGAACATGATGGTCCTCGAGTACGGCGACGACATCATCGTCGTGGACGTGGGTCTGATGTTCCCTGAGGAAGAGATGCTCGGAGTCGACCTCGTCATCCCGGACTTCACGTACCTTCGCGACAACAAGGACAAGCTCCGAGCAGTGTTCCTGACCCACGGGCACGAAGACCACGTGGGCGCACTGCCGTACTTCATGCGCGAGTTCAACGCCCCGATTTACGGCGCGCGGCTTACCGACGGGCTGATCCGGGTGAAACTGCAAGAGCACCGTCTGTTGCAGGGCGCCGAAACGCACGTCATCCAGCCGGGCGACGTGATCACGGCCGGTGTATTCGAGGTGGAGTTCTTCACCGTCGCGCACAGCATTCCCGATGCCTGCGGGCTCGTGATCCGGACACCGCTCGGCCTGGTGGTGCACACCGGGGACTTCAAGCTGGACCACACACCGGTGATGGACCAGCACACGGACCTCATCCGCCTCGCGCAGGTAGGGGCAGAGGGCTGCCTGCTGCTCCTCGCAGATTCTACCTACGCCGAGCAGGAGGGCTTCACGCCGAGCGAGCAACTGGTGGGTACGGCGCTTCGAAACATCATGGTCAACGCCGAGGGTCGCATGATTGTGGCGACCTTCGCCTCGCTCATCTCGCGCGTGCAGCAGGTGGTAGACGCGGCGGTGTTCACGGGCCGAAAGGTGTTCGTGACCGGCCGATCGATGATAGACAACGTCGCGATGGCGCGTCAGTTGGGCTACCTGAACGCTCCAGACGGCGTGATCATCGGCGTCGAAGAGATGCGCAATACGCCGGCTGCGAAGCTGGTTGTCGTGACGACAGGCAGCCAGGGCGAGCCAACAAGCGCTCTGACGCGGATGGCGAACGGCGACCACCGGCACATCACGATCACGAAGGGCGACACGGTGGTGCTCTCGGCCTCGCCCATCCCGGGGAACGAGACGGCGGTGTACCGGAACGTGGACAACCTGTTCCGGCTGGGGGCCGAGGTGCTCTATAACCGGGCGCTCAACACGCACGTGCACGGCCATGCAAGCCGCGAAGAGCTCAAGATCATCCAGAGCCTGTTGCAGCCGGAGTACTTCGTGCCAGTCCATGGTGAGTACCGGCACCTGGTCATCCACGCGAAACTCGCTGAGTCGGTCGGCGTGCCGAAAGGCAACGCGTTTGTGCTCACGGATGGGGACGTGCTCGAGATCGACGAGGAAAGCGCCTGGACCGGCGAGCGAGTTCCTGCCAGCTATGTGTACGTCGATGGGCTGGGAATCGGCGACGTGGACCAGCACATCCTTCGGGATCGGGCCCACCTTTCGACCGACGGCGTGGTCGTGGTCATCGTCACGGTCGACAAGCAGACCGGGAAGCTGGAACGGGCAGCGGAGGTACTGGCGCGCGGATTCATCGACGTGGAGGAGCGCGAAGACCTCCTGGATCGGAGCAAACAGGTGGTGGCGGATTCGATCAAAGGTGTCGACCATTACGCGGAGTTCGGGGACATCAACGTTCGGATCCGCGACGCTGTGAGCAAGTTCCTCTATGATGAGACGCGCAGGCGCCCGATGGTGCTGACCGTGACTGTCGAGGTCTAGTCAGCGCAACCACACCGGGCGATGCCGTTCGCGGCCAGCGGGGTGCCGGCGGACGGGTAAAGAGGAGTGCAGAGCCATGGCGGCACGGGCACGTACTCGGCCCCGCACTGCCCGCGCGGACACCGGTTCGCGAGGCAGGAAACGGAAGAGCCGTTTTTCACTGGCGAAGTTGAACAAGCCCGGGATCGTCGGGCCACTGGCAGTTCTGGCGGTCTTGGCCGCGGCTGCCGTCGCGTTTGACGGGGCCGAAGTCGGGCGCGATGTACGCGATTGGCTGCTGCGGACATTCGGATTCGGCCTGCTGGTCGTGCTCGGCTGGGCGTTGTACGGGACAGCGGCGGCCTGGCGGGGCTGGTACCTCGAACGCGGGCCGTTCCTGCGGCGTATGGGCGGGGTAGCCGCGGCAGGGCTGTTCGCCTGGGGACTTTTCGGGCTGAATGAGGCGCCGTGGACCGCCTGGAGCGTGAACTTCCAGGAAGTCTCGCTCGGCGGCGACATTGGCAGGCGGCTGGTCTCGGGATTCCTGGGCAAGCTCGCGTGGATCAGCCTGTTCATCGTCGCAGCGTCGCTGCTGGCGCCCGGCGCGACACGCTGGTTCGCGACGAACGTTCCCCTGTGGATCGAAGAAGCGTGGGAGCGCCGGCTGCCGCACCGCGCCGCGGCCGCGGTAGGACGCTGGGTCCAGTTCATCCTCAGGCGTCCGAGTGCGGACGAGGAAGAAGTCATCATAGGAGCTGGCGACTTCGAGCGGTTGGAGCCGATGGGCCGAACCGCGCTCGAAGGCGCGCCAGTGATCTTCCGCCCATCGATTGACCCGGCCTCGCCGAGTTCGCCTGTCGGCACTGGTGCGGCCGCCGCGTTTACGGCCATGCCGGCGGAAGAGCTCGCGCTGGAAGAGCCGGAGACCGTGGCCCAGGCCGAAGAAGGCGACGACGAACATTCGGAGCCGTTGCAGTTGGGGCTCGAACTCGAACCCAAGAGCGGCTGGCAGCTGCCGGCCATCGAGATGCTGACCGCGCCACAGCCGAGCATCCACCGCAAACACGACAATGCCGCCCGGGCTCAGCTGATCGTCGACACGCTCGCGAGCTTCGGCGTGGACGCGACGGTCGTGGAGATCAACGAGGGGCCGACGGTCACCCAGTTCGGCGTTGAGCCTGGATGGGAGATCCGCTACAAAGACGTTCCCGTGCGCGACGAGACCGGGAAGCCGCTCTTCAGCGCGGACGGGCGGCCGCGCACCGAGCGGGTGGAGGTATCGCGCACGCGAGTGCGGGTCAACAAGATCACGGCGCTGCAGAACGACCTGGCGCTGGCCCTGGCGGCTCCGAGCCTGCGCATCGAGGCGCCGGTGCCGGGACGGGCGATCGTCGGCATCGAGGTGCCGAACGACGCCGCGACGGTGGTGACGATGCGGGCCGTTATGGAAACCAAAGAGTTCGCCGACCTCGAAAAGAAGACCAAACTGGCCATCGCTCTCGGGAAAGGGGTCTCAGGCGTGCCAGTAGTGGCGGACCTCGGGAAGATGCCGCACCTGCTGATCGCCGGCGCGACGGGTTCGGGCAAGAGCGTCTGCATGAACTCGATCATCGCGGGGATCATGATGAACGCGACGCCCGACCAGGTGCGGTTCGTGATGATCGACCCAAAGCGGGTGGAGCTTACGAGCTACTCGGGCATCCCGCACATGGCCTTCAGCGAGGTCATCGTGGACATGGACAAAGTCGTGGGCGTGCTGCAGGCAGTGGTCGGCGAGATGGAGGCGCGTTACAAGAAGTTCGCGAGCGTGGCGGTGCGGAACATCGAGGCGTACAACAAGCACCCGCGAATCCTGAAGAAACTGCCCTACTGGGTGGTGATCATCGACGAGCTGGCCGACCTGATGATGGCGGCCCCGTTCGAGGTGGAGAAGCTCATCTGTCGTCTGGCCCAGCTGGCCCGCGCGACGGGCATCCACCTGGTGGTGGCGACGCAGCGGCCATCAGTCGACGTGGTTACCGGGCTCATCAAGGCGAACTTCCCGACCCGCATCGCCTTCGCCGTTACGTCGCAGACGGACTCGCGAACGATCCTGGACATGGGCGGTGCCGAGAAGCTGCTCGGACGCGGAGACATGCTCTACATGCCGACCGACGCGGCAAAGCCGGTCCGCATCCAGGGCGTATACCTTTCCGATGCGGAGGTGGAGCGCCTGGTGGAATTCTGGAAGGACGAGCGATTCGGGGAGCTGGCTCCCGAGACGGCCGACGCGCTGCTGGAAGAAGCACTGGCGGCCCAGAACGGCGGCGAAGCGGACATCGAAGTTGAGTTCGACGACCCGGTCGTGGACCGGGCGCGGGCGCTGGCCATCCAGCATCAGCGAGTGTCTCCTTCGCTTTTCCAGCGGCGGCTGAAAGTCGGCTACCTGAAAGCCGCAAAGATCATCGAGATCCTCGAAGACGAGGGGATCGTAGGACCACGGGAGGATGGCGAGTCGCGCCGCGTGCTTGCCGGAACCGCAGTTGAAGACCCTGCCTGATAGACTTTCCACTGTGAAGAATCTCCGTACCCTGCTGCGCCGGCATGAAGAAGCTGAGGCGCCCGAGGAAGAGCGCGGGCACGAACAGTGCCTTTCGTGCGGGGCAGACCTCGAGGGATCGCGTTCCTACGAGCGGTTCCGGGTGTGCCACGCGTGCGGGTTCCACTTCCACCTGAGCGCCGAGGAGCGACTGGCGACCTTGCTGGATATCGGCAGCTTCCACGAAGACGACCGGGGCGTGACAGCCATCGACCCGCTCTCGTTCCATGGCCGGCAGTCTTACCGGTCGCGGGTGATCCAGGCACAACGGCGGACCGGGCTGACCGAAGCAGCGCTGACCGGGACCGGCACAATCCACGGGCGAGACGTGGTGATAGGCGTCATCGACTTCTCGTTCCTCGGCGGTTCCATCGGCGTGGCTGCCGGCGAGCGGCTGGCGCGGGCGTTCGAAAAGGCAACATCGCGGCGGACACCGATGGTGCTGGTGTGTTCGACTTCAGGCACCCGGATGCAGGAGGGGTTGCTGGCCCTGATGCAGGCCCCGCGAATTGCGGCGGCAGTGCGGCGGCACGACCGCTCCGGCCTGCCGTACATCGCCGTGCTCACCGACCCGACGACGGGTTCGGCATACACGGGCTTCGTGAACCTGGCGGACATCATCCTGGCAGAGCCGAACGCCCTGGTGGGGTACGCGGCGCTGCGGTCACTGCAGGAGGCGAGGGCGGATGACCTCCCGCGGGACGCGCACACCTCGGAGGCCCACCTCAAGCACGGGCTCATCGACACAGTGGTCGCGAGGCATCAATTGCGCGACCTGCTGGCACAGTTGCTCGACCTGCTGGCGAACAGCTACCGGCTGACGGCCCAGAAAGGGCCACACGAATCGCACGTCGCGCACTCGGGCCGAAGTGCATGGCAACAGGTACAGATTTCCCGGCACGAGATGCGCCCGACGACGGCCGAGTTCATCGCGCGCATGACGACGTCTTTCGTGGAACTGCATGGCGACCGAAGTGGAATCGACGACCCGGCCATCATCGCAGGGCCGGGATCACTGGGGGGCGAGGCGGTGATGTTCGTGGGCCAGGTGCGCCAGCACGAGACGGGCGTGAACGGCGGCTGGATCACGGCGGCCGGGTTCCGCAAGGCAACGCGTGCGATGACGCTCGCCGGGAAGTTCAAGCTGCCCCTGGTGACGCTCGTCGACACTGCGGGGGCGCTGCCCTCGCTGGAGAACGAGGAGGCCGGACTCGGGCATGCGGCGGCCCAATGCATGGCTACCATGCTCGAGGCACCCGTGCCAACCATTGCGGTGATCACGGGCGAGGGGAACTCGGAAGCCGCGGTGGCGATGGCGGTTGGCGACCGCGTCCTGATGCTGGACAACGCGGTGTACGAGGTAGTTCGGCCGGAGGATGCGGCGGCGATCCTTTCCGGAGGCGTGGAACAGGCTGGCGAGTTCGCCGAACGGCTACGGCTGACATCCCACGATTGCCTGCGGCTGGGGATCATCGACCATACGGTGCCGGAGCCGGGGGACGGCGCACACACGGACCATGCCGAGGCGGCGATGCTGCTCCGGCGGAGCATCCTGCGGGAACTGGCGCGCACCCAGCGGGAGAAGAGCAAGCGGCGGGTTGAGCGCCGGTATGCGCGATACCGCCAGATCGGCTCGACCCGTTCGTGGCTTCGGGGGCGGCTGGAGCGGAGGCTGGCGCACCTGCAGGACCGGATCGGGGCGATGGCCGATCGGCTTCGCGGCAAGACGTTGCGCCGGCGGTTCGACTTCGGCGACGAGACCGACATCGCCGTCTAGCGGGGGGCGATTGGACAGGCCGTGCACGGCCGCCAGAAACTTGGCCGAACCGGAAGCTGGAGTTCCCCCTGGACCCTCAAGATCTCCTGTTGCTGCCCCTCGGGTTTGTCGTCGGGGCTTTTGGCACGCTCGTTGGCGCGGGTGGCGGGTTCGTACTTGTCCCGGTGCTGCTGCTGCTGTACCCGGAGAAGGAGGCGCAGACGATCACGGCGATGTCCCTCTTCGTCGTGATGGCGAACGCCATATCCGGGTCGGCCGCCTACGCGCGCCAAAAGCGGATCGACTTTCGCAGCGGGTCATGGTTCGCTGCCGCCACCTTGCCAGGCGCGGTGGCCGGAGCGATCGTGGTCGGATTCATCCCTCGGAGGGCGTTCGACGCGATCTTTGCAGCTGTGCTGATCGGCATTGGTCTCTATCTGCTGCTCCGAAAGATGCAGCAGAGCATCATGCCACCGGTCACGGGCCGTGGTGTCGTGCGGCGGCGGATCACCGATGCGAACGGCAACGCGTTTTTCTACTCGTTCAAGATGCCGGTCGGTGTTGCCCTCTCCGGAGGAATCGGCTTTCTGAGCAGTCTGCTGGGAATTGGCGGCGGGGTCATCCATGTGCCGGTGATGGCGACCATCCTCCACTTCCCGATCCATATCGCCGCCGCAACCTCGCAGTTTGTGCTGATGTTCATGGCAGCAGAGGGCACGTCGGTCCACTTCGCGACCGGGACGCTGCACTGGGACAGTTCACTCGGACAGGCGGCGCTCCTCGCTGCCGGGGCGGTGCCGGGCGCGCAGGCCGGTGCCTGGCTTTCGCGGAAGGTGAACGGCGGAATGATCCTTCGCGTGTTGGCTGGAGCGCTGATCCTCGTGGGGATTCGGTTGGGCATGAAGGCTGCGGGAATCTAAGCCCTGCGTCCCGTCAGGGGATGTTCTCCCAGTCCTTCCAGCTCCCCCGGCGTTCGTCAGAGGCATCGATGAAGTGGCCTTCGCCGAGCCGCTTTGGCGCGGGCGTGCGGTCCATACGCTGGAGGAGGAACCACACGAGAAAGCTCAGTCCGGCCATGAGGCCTGCGAGCATTGCCAGGCGCTGGATGCCGCGCCGGTTCGCATCGTCCCAGGTGTCGTAGGCCGCCCGCGAGAGCTTCAGGGCGGCCGCGCCATCACCGGCATCGTAGGCAGCTTCGGCCTTTGCGAGGTCTCCGGCGGGGTCGGCAAAGAGGGTGCCGATACGTCCGAGGAAGCCGGCCTTGAAGGTGGCCTGTTTCTCCTTCGCGAGGTCGATCATCTTTCCGGCAGCGGTTTCGTTGTACACATCGGTCACACCGCCAGTTGCCGAAGCCCTGGCGCCGGCGAAGTCGCCGGCGTTGTACTTTTCGCGGGCCTCGGCGAGCCGGGTGCTGGCTCGGGAACCCTCAGGTTCGGAGGCAAGCTGGTCGGTTGCGGCGATGATGGAGAGGATGGCCTGGCGCTGGTCTTCGACCACGACAGCCGTGGTCGCGACTGTGGCGGTGCCCCAGGATTCGGCGACCGTGGCGGGAGTGCCGAGGCCGGCGTCGTGGCTCAGTTGAAGTACCTTGGCGTATGCATCGACGACATCGTTGGCCCTGGCGACCTGGGCGGTGATTGGCCCGAAGTTCCACGCGATTAGGTTTTCGTAGATGTCGGTGGGGAGCCCGCTGAGGCCAACTTCCAACGCGTGCACGGTCATTGTCGCGACCTGGTCCTTGGCAGCCCGGCGCGTTGCGAGGAGGGGGGCGGCGGTCTCGGCGTTGAAGACCCAGTCGAGGAAGAGCTGGTCGATGTTCCTATCGCTGACCCATTCGCCCTGGTCGAGGAACCAGCGATCCTGGAGGCGCCACGCGTCTGGATTATCATCGATACGGGAGAGAATTTCGGTCATCTTCTCGCGTCCGCCGACCGCCGCTTCGTATGCGAACCAGAAGGCGCCAGAGCGGCCGTACCAGTACTGTGGCGGCCCTCCGAGCATGGAGCCCCACTGGGTGAGCGGGAAGTTCACACCGAAGGCTTGCCAGCCCCAGTCACGGGGCGAGACGCCGAGCTGGGGCGCAACCACCCGGGTGCCCCACTCGGCGAGGCCCTCCCACAGCCACGGCTTGCTGAGCTGGCCGTTTCCCGCCCATTGGTGGGCGAGTTCGTGGATGGTTACTTCGTCGTCGACGCCGGTGCCGGTCGCGAGGAGGACATCACCGGTTTTCGAGAACGCGACGCCGGCGGCGCCGATGGCATCGATGTGGTGTGACTGGCGCATGGTTACCCCGTCGAACGGGTAGGGAAAGCCAAAGGCCTGTTCGAGCAACGGAAACGCACGTTTAGCGAGATCGAACTGGCGTTCGGCCCAGGCCGAGTCGCGTTTAAAGTACTTCAGCGTGAGGGTGACATCGCGGCCATCCGGCATTTTCACGGCCGACTCGAGGACTCCGCGCTTGGTTTCGTCGCTGACGGAGAGTACGTAGGCGGAGAAGACGGCGGCATCGACGCGTTGCCTGCAGCGGTCGTCGAGCTGGGCGCAGCGGGCGAGCGTGTCGGCGTCATCGGTTGCGAGGGCGATAAGGAGGACGTCACCACAGACCCACCGCTCGAGGCCCGCGTCCTTGACACCGCCGGGCTGTTCAGCGGCCAGGAGGCACCCGGGATCGAGGACGTTGTCGCCGCTTGTGGGGACATCGATGAAGACGAACGAACCGTGGCCCTGGCCGATGAAGGGCATTTCGATGGCGCCGGGCTCGATGTGGATGAGCGTGCCGGAGTTCTGGCCGAGGGTGTAGGTGGCGTCAAGTGTGGTCTTGAGGTTCTTCTTCAGCGGTTTCGGGAGCGTCGTGACCGCGAATCCGGCAGATGCCGCCGCCTCCGAACCCGGGGTGAGCTTGTGTTCGAGCACCTGGTCGCCGGACTTGACCACGATGTCCATAGCCCCGGGCATCACCCAGACGGGTAGTTCGGGCAATTCGGCCGACTGGAGGTTGATGTACTCGGCGTGGACGCGGACGCTGACGTTGCCAGTGGCCGTATCGAGGCTGTAGTAGCTTTCGGAAGCAACGCCGTAGGGGATATCGAACGTCTGGGCGTCTGCGGCGGGCGGGATGCCTGCGCTGCCAGAGAGCCCCAGAAGGACGACAAGGACAGCAACGACCGCGGTAAGACGCACCCTCATGTGAGAGAGTTCGGCACCAGAGTGTGCCGGGAGTAGATCGAGTGGGTGACGCTGGTGGATCCGAGGTGGACAGGAGTGACACCATCGAGTGCCTTCGAGCAAGCGGCCCGGACCGATTCGGACCGTGAGCATAAGCCCGCACTCGCGACAATGACACGGAGGCCCGGTTCCCGGCCTGGAGGACGGCGTGAAGAGGCTCGCCCGGTCGATGGCCGGGGTTGCGGCGACCGGGCTTGCCCTGGGGCATGAGCCCGAAGATCACGACGGTGCGCGCCTCGAGACGAAGAAAGTCCCCGTGGCATTGCGGGCGTTCTGGGCCGACGGATTCTTCGCGGCGGCACAGGATGCATTCATCCTTGCGTACCTGCCGCTGCTGGCGAGCTCGTTGGGGGCGAGCGCAATCCAGATCGGCCTGCTGAGCGCATCCCAGAGCTTCGGAGCGATGCTGGCGCTGTATCCCGGGGCGCTGGCAGCCCGGCGAGCGACCTCGCGACGGTGGATCGTCGTGTTCTACGCGGGCATCCTCGGGCGCCTGCTGCTGCTTGCGAGCGCGCTGGTGGTGGCGGTGGCGAGCGGCCAGACCGCGTTATACCTGGTGACCTTGCTGTTCGCGGTGCGGGCCTTCCTTTCGAACTTCACCGTGCCCGCATGGACATCGCTCGCGGCCGACATCATCCCGGATGCACTGCGGGCAAAGTACTTCGCTTCGCGGAACTTCGCCATCCAGATGGCGCTCCTGGCGATAACGCCGCTCGGTGGGCTCGTGCTCGACTGGTGGGGGTTCCCAGGCGGGTATGTGGTGGCGCTAAGCGTGTCGTTCGCCCTGGGCATGTGCGCGACGATCGCCTACGCGCTGATACCCGAACCGCCCCGGCGAGAGACGCCGACGACTGCACCGCTGCGGCCCGGACATATGTTGCGCCGGCCACGATTCCGGACGTTCATGATCGCCACGTTCGCCTTGCACTTCGCGACGATGATCGCGGGGCCGTTCTTCAACGTGTACCTGAAGGAACAACTCGGGGCCTCGAACTTCGAGGTGGGGTGGCTGACCACCTCCAGCGCGGTCTCAGCTCTGTTCGGCCAGCTGGTGTTCGGTGAGACGATGGCGCGGCGCGGTTCGCTCTGGCTGACTCGGATGTCGCTGGTCGTCTTGCCCACCCTTCCGATCATGTGGGTGTTTATCACGGAGCCGTGGATGGTGCTGGCACCGAACATCATCGGCGGGATGATGTGGGCTGCGTTCAACCTGGCGAACTTCCAGGGGCTCCTGGAGGTGACGCCCGACGAGGAACGGGAACAGTATGTCGCGCTGTTCCACATCAGCGTCTTCTTCGCGCTCTTCGTGTCGCCGTTCATCGGGGGCGTCATCATCGACACCATCGGGTACCGGGCGGCGTTCGCCATCTCGGGCACAGGACGGCTGGTGGCGACGGCCCTGTTCTTCCTCGCCGTCGTCCCCGCAGTCCGCGGGGGGATGCGGGCGGACGAGTAACCGCTGCCCTCAGTTCACCAGGACACCGCCATCGACGGCGAGTACCACGCCGGTCACCCAGCGGGCTTCGTCGGAGCAGAGGTAGACGGCCGCGTAGGCGATGTCCCATGGGGTCCCTTCGACACCGAGTGCGGTTGCTTTCGTCCGGGCCTGGCGGGCCGCGTCGGACATGCCGCGCGCGTAGACCATCGGGGTGTAGGCGGGGCCGGGGGCGATGGCGTTGACCCGGATGCCCTCGCGGCCGTGGTCGGCGGCCATGGCGCGTGTGAGCGCTTCCACGGCGCCTTTGGACGCGGCGTATGGCGCGAGGCCACGGCCGCGGAGCGACGCAATCGAAGAGGTGTTGAGGATGACACCGCCACCGGACTGGCGCATGGCAGCGATCGCGGGCCGGCTGGCGTTCACCATCGTTGTGACGTTGACGCGCATCTGGAAGTCCCAGTCGGCATCGGAGACATCGGCGATGGTGCGGGCGATGCCGATGCCGACGTTGTTCACGAGGATATCGAGGCGACCCCAGCGTTCGACGGCGGCGGCCACCATCGCGTCGCAGGCGGCCGGGTCGGTCACGTCGGCGGCGTGGGGGACGGCTTCGCCTTTATGTTCGGCGATGAAAATGGCAGTGAGTTGTGCCGCCTCGATCCGGCGGTCGACCAGGAGGACGCGAGCGCCTTCGCGGGCGAAGAGGACAGCCATGGCGCGGCCGTTGCCCACGCCTTCGTTCTGGGAGCCGGCCCCGGTGATGATGGCGACTTTGCCCGCGAGCCTGCCAGAGGGGGTGCGCCAGCCGCCTGGCGGAGTGAGGTACTCGGTCAAAATACAACTCCCGGAAAAGGACCTCGTCCTAAGTCGCTCGGGAGTGTACCAGCGAACTTGAGAGGTCAGGAGTGCATGCGCCGGCGACCGTCTCGCGGACGGGCCCCCTCAGGTCACCGGAGCGACTCGTAGAATGCAGCCACTTCTTCCGGCGTACCGAAGCAGTGCGGGGCGGGCGGGTCCGGTGCCCCTGCCCCTATGGCCGTCGGGACCGCTAGAGCGACGCAGTGCGTTGTGCCGGTGCCATCCTGGCCATCCGCGCTCGACTCGTGTACAGAGCGGACCGCCCAGAACCCCGCGGTCGATGCAACGACGACGAATCCCGCCGCGGCAAGAGGGGCCGCACTGACCCTCCATCCAAAGAACGATCCGGCGCCGAGCAACCGGATGCGGTTGAGCCGACCCCGGTCGCCAGCCGTCGCCAGCTTGCTGTGAAGCTCCTTCAGGTGGTACCGCACGGCGTTCTCGGATATTCCGAGCTCGGCTGCGATCGCCGGGTTGGTGAGACCACGCTGGGCAAGGGCGAGCACTTCGCGCTCGCGAGGCGTGAGTGACGTCAGGGATTGACTCTCGGGGACGGTCACTGGAGCGGACTCCTCTCTTCACGCCGCTGATATCGGCGACAAGTGAAAGGATGAGCCTCGCACGTAGAACCGTCCCTACCCCCGCGACTACTTCAGGAGGCCGTGGTCCTGGAGGGCTTTCTTCATCGTGGAACCGATCTCGGCGGGCGAGTCGGAGACGATCGCGCCGGCGGCGCGAAGGGCAGTCTTCTTGTTCTCGGCTTTGCCGTCCTCGCCAGAGATGATCGCGCCGGCGTGGCCCATGCGGCGCCCGGCCGGCGCGGTGGCGCCGGCGATGAACGCGACGACCGGCTTCTTCACGTGTTCCTTGATGTAGGCGGCGGCTTCCTGTTCGGCCGAGCCGCCGATTTCGCCGACCATCACGATGGCGTCAGTGTCGGGGTCTTCGTTGAGCATGCGGATGGCTTCGACCTGGCGGGTGCCGATGATAGGGTCGCCGCCGACTCCGATGCACGTGCTCTGGCCGATACCTTCGGCGGTGAGCTGGGCAACGACTTCGTAGACCAGCGTGCCGGAGCGGCTGACCACGCCGACACGGCCCGGGAGGAAGACATCGCCGGGCATGATGCCCACGCGGGTCTTCGTCGAGGGGGTAATGACGCCGGGGCAGTTGGGCCCGATGAGGACGCTGTTCGAACCCTGGAGCGCAGCCTTGACCTTGACCATGTCGAGGACGGGGATGCCTTCGGTGATGCAGACGATGAGCGGGAGGCCGGCGGCGGCAGCTTCGAGGATGGCGTCGGCCGCAAAAGGCGCGGGCACGAAAATAATAGTGACGTTGGCGCCGGTCTTGCGGACGGCCTCATCGACCGTGGTGAAGATGGGCACACCGTCCTGCTGTTCGCCTCCGCGCCGGGGGTGGATGGCGGCGACGACGTTTGTCCCGTAGGCGATGGAACGGCGCATGTGGTTCGCGCCCTCGGTCCCGATGCCCTGGACCATCAGGCGGGTGTTTGCATCAACGAGTACGGCCATGAGGCGATTTCCGATTCAGCGATTTCCGGTTTCCGGCGGGCAAGCGGCCACGGTGGGTTCGGATTCCCGGAGACGGAGGATACAGGCGAGGGGCCCTAGGGGCGATCGGCCGGCGGCGAGCTGACGGGACCAGCGGGGGTCGTCGCCGCAGGCGGCCTGGCAACGCGCGCAACAGGGGCAGTAGGCCGGCGCGCTTCCATGAGTTTGAACAGCTTGCGCCACTCCTCGCCGGCAATGGGCTTGTAGACCGACGGGAACCGGGCGCGCAGTTCCTCGGCATGGGCGCGGTACCGCTCGCTAATGACGCCCATCGCCATGAGGGTGGCCGGTCCGAGGCGCCGGCCGGAGGAGTCGGCGATCTCCTGGAGCATGTCGATCGCGACGTAGGCATCCTGATGGAGGCCCAGGACATCCTGCAGGGCGGTCACGCGCGTGCTGAAATCGACGGCCGGCTTGCCGTAGATGCCGGCACCGACGAACTCGAGTGCGTAACGGAGCTTCTTGGCATCGATGCGGAGGGCGTGATACAGCTCCGGCGGAGACGACTTTGCGATCTTGTCACCGGCTTTGCGGACCGTCTTGTAGCGCTTTTCGACGAGGTCGGGGGCGACGGAGAGGACCGGGAGCCGGCCGGGCGCGAAGGATCGTGGAGAGCCGAAGCGGAGGGCGGCGGCGAAACGGGCCACCAGGCGCTCATAACGACGCGAATCGAGGGCGAGCAGCATGCGTTTCCGGGAAGCGGCGCGGCGGGCTCGCAGGAGGTCCTCAACCGAGTCGAGCGCGTGGGCACGTTCGGGGGAGAAGTTCGCATGCCACTCGGCCATGCGTTCGAGCTGGACATCGAGGTCGCGAACTTCACCCAGGGCAGCCGCTACCCAGCCGAACTCGTCGCGGAAAGCGAGCATGCGCGGCGTAAGAAAGGGGCGGAAGGCCGCCATGGCGGCGCGCATGCGCCTGGTGGCAACGCGCATGTCGTGAAGCGCCTCGATATCCTCGCCCAGGCGGGTACCGGATTCGTTCGCGAGGAAGGCGGCAAACTGCTTGCGGAGGACGGCGTAGGCGACCTGGGCAGCCGTCATCTCGGCATTAACTGCCGTGGGGCCGAGATCCGGAGGGCCAGGGACACGCAGACCCGTCGCGATAAGGGCGGATTCAAACTTGGAGGTAAGGGCCTCGGTGAGGCCGTTGCCGGAGACGAGGGCAGCGACGAACGGCCGGGCTCGCTCGACCGCGGACTGATCCACCTCCACTTCCACACGGGCGAGGCGGACCGGGGTGTCTTCGCCCACGGGGATCGACGTATCGTCGAGCGCGATTTCGCCAAGCGGGCCCTGGTCGTCGGAGAGCATGAAAACCTGGCGGCGCGTTTGCAGGCGGAACAGCGGTGCAAGGACGGCGCGGCCGGCGATGGCCCGGAGCGCGGCGCCGCAGGGGCCGGGCGCCCGGGCGGGCGCTTCCGATGGGGAAGAGAGTTCCTCTGTGAGTTCGCGGCGGGTCCGCATACCGCCAGAGGCATTGGCCATGGCCTTCAGGGTCAACTCGGCATCGGTGCCCTTATGGCGCACCCGGCAGGTGTAGCCGGCCTTGTGGACGCGCCAGTCGGCAGTATCGAAGTAGATGTCGTCGAGCTCCTTCACGCCCGCGGGAACAACCGAAAAGCCGGGGACCTGGCCAGACTGAAGCCAGCGCAGAACGGGGCGCGTGTCGAGGGCGGCGTATTGCCACTCTACTTCGAGTTGGTCGGTCGCCATGGGGCCATCATACCGTCCCCTGGCGAGACGGGCCGTCAGCCCCGATGGCAGCCGGACGGCCTGGCGATGCGATTCGGTTGCGCGACCCCAGAGGGCCACGCATGCTACGGCTCATAAGCACCCCCGGATACGAAGGAGTTCTCGACGATGGTGATGGCACTGGATGGGATCAAGGTCCTCGACCTCTCGCGGCTGGCGCCAGGCCCGCACTGCTCGATGCTGCTGGCCGATTTTGGTGCGGACGTGACTCTCGTGGAGGCGGTGCCCGGGTCTTCGGCGAAGCTCGGGAGCGTCGGGCTGCGGCGGAGCGAGGCAGCGGACCACGCGGCCGCGTATAACGCCCTCGGGCGTGGCAAGAAGTCGATCGCGCTGAACCTGAAGGACGAAGCCGCCCGGGAAATCTTCTACGCGCTCGTGAAGCAGGCGGACGTGGTGATCGAGGGCTTCCGGCCGGGAGTAGTGAAGCGGCTGGGAGTGGACTACGAAACGCTGGCGAGGATCAATCCGCGCATCATCGGCTGTTCGATCTCCGGGTTCGGGCAAACCGGGCCGTATTCGAACCTGGTCGGCCACGACATCAACTACATTTCCGTCGGAGGGGCCCTTGGGGTAACGGGCCGACCGGGGCAGGCACCGGCCATCCCGGTGAACCTGGTGGCGGACTTCGCGGGCGGCGGGCTGACGGCGGCGTTTGCCATCTGCGTGGCGATCATCGCGCGGGAAAAGACCGGCCGCGGCCAGAACGTTGACATCGGGATGAGCGATGGCGTGCTCTCGCTGATGACGAGCGCGTTCACGCAGTTCTTCTCAATGGGGATGGCCATCAGGCCGGGCAGCTCGCTCCTCAACGGAGCGTCGCCGTTCTACAACACCTACGAGTGCTCCGACGGCCGCTGGTTTTCGATCGGGAGCATCGAGTCGCACTTCTACGAGGCGCTCTGCCGCGTGCTCGGCACCGAGGACCTGCTGCAGAAGCAGTTCGCGCAGGATGAGTGGCCGGCGATGATCGAACGCTTCGCTGGCATCTTCAAGACGAAGACTGCGGACGAGTGGATGGCGATCATGTCGCAGTACGACATCTGCGCGGCGCCGGTGCTCGAGATGGAGAACGTGGTGACGAACGAGCACAACCTGGCGCGCGGAATGGTGGTCGAGGTCGACTCGCCGGTCGGGAAGGTGAGGCAGATCGGCGTGGGCCCGAAGCTGAGCGACACGCCGGGCGAAGTTCGCTTCACGTCGCCGCTCATCGGGCAGCACACCGACGAGGTGCTCAAGGGACTCGGATACGACGACGGTAAGATCTCGGCGCTGCGGGAGGCCGGGACCGTCGGCTAACTGCCGCGAGTCACGTGCCTTCGGGGAGGCGCTCCAGGTTCGCAAGTTCTTCGCGGTAGGCGGCGTGGAGCGCATCGTCCATGCGCTGGCCGAAGCGGCGGTAGGCATCGAGAAGATCCCGGCCCTCGCCGGTCAGGGCCGTGTGGCCGCCGCCAGCGCCACCGACTTCGGACCGTACCAGCGGGAAGCCAAGGTTGGCTTCGAGTTCCTTCACTTTGCCCCAGGCCCGGCGGTAGGAGAGGCCCATCGCGGTTGCCGCCTGAGCGAGCGAGCCGGTATCGGCAACGAGCTGGAGGAGGCGCAGACGGTAGTCGGACATGACGAGCCTGCCATCAGCTTCGAGCCAGAGCTTCTGCCGGGGTTCGAATCGGGCCACGCCCGAAGCCTACTGCCGCGCCACGCCAGTGTCAGCCGGGATGTGTGTTCAAGGGAGGCGGCAGATGTCCTGGTAGGTCCTGGATGGCTGGTTCGCGTAGCCGTAGTCGAACAGGCGGGCGATGTAGGCGGGGGTATCCGCGCCGTTGCCGACGGTGCCCAAGTATTTCGTGGCTTCGGCGCAGCCCGCGATGACGCTGCCGTGTTCCTGCAAGCCCTTGCGGAACTCCTGGGCAGCGATGCTGAACACGATCTCCTTCCCATCGCGGATGGCAGCATCGATTGCCTCGGTGGGGTCGCGGCCGAGGGCGGCCGTCGCAACGGCAATCCGGAAGAGGGCGTAGCCCTCGAGGGCGGGGCGGCCCTCTTCGCGGCCGGTGTCCTTCTTCCAGTCGCGCAGGTCGGCGGCACCGATGGCTGCCCGGTAGGCCGCGATAGCCTCCTCGAACTTCGCGGCAGCAAAGAGCGCATCGGCATCGAGGATGGCGTGGAAAAGGAACTCCGGTGCGTCGTACTCCGTCTTCGTGAGCCGGTAGCGGCCACCGAGGAGTTCGTAGGTGCGGGTGGACGCGCGGGTGGGTCCGGCAGCGATATCCAGTTTTCCGCCGTGCACCATGATGCGGCTCAGGGAGCCTTCTCCGTCCAACGCCACCTGATCGATCGCGGGCACACCGTCATCGCCGGGGCCGATGTCGCGCCAGGCGGTGCCATCCCAGGCCTGGATGCGGACAATGCTGGTGCAGGTGTTGGCGGTGCAGCGATTGACGAGATAGGTGAGTTCCGCGCCGGGCTCTCCATCACGGTCGGCAAGGCTGAAGATGGCAGCCCCAAGGATCGAGACGTCGGCGGAGCCTTCGGTGGCAAACTCCTCGAGCTTCTGGGAGCCGCTTGGCCGGAAGAACACGACCGCCGGGTACGGACCTTGCGGGATCGCCTGATGCAACGGGATGAGCCAGGCCGCATCGGGCAGGCCGTCGCCGTCAACGTCACCCTCGGCGCAGATCACGCCCCAGCTGGCGGTGAGGTGCTGGGGACAGGGTTCGGCGAAGCGTGAGGCCCCGAGCAGCGCCTGGAGCCCGGAGCGGGCCTCGACGGCGTTGGCCGGAGGCGGTCCCAGGGGGTCGGGCGTGGGAGTGGGCGGCGGGCTGGTGGTGGGCTTCACCACCGCGAGGGTTGGGCTCGGCACCGGAATCGGTTCAGCCGCGTCGCCGCCACCCGAGCAAGATGCCAGGGCGAGGATCGCCGCGCACGCGAGGGTCAGGGCTAGGGTTTTTTCACGAGGTAGTCTTCTGCCGCCCATCCTTCACCAAGCCTCGTTTCGACTTTCCACCAGGTGAGGCCGCCCGCGTCCTCGGGGCCCCCTGTCACCTTCACCTCGGTGGCGTCGGCGATGCAAATGATCGCATCGTTTTCGACGCCGGGGTTCGTGCGCACGTTGAGACAGTCGCCGGTGCCCGTCACGACGAGCGTATCGCCGGCGGAGAACCTGCCCGGGCCGGTTGTCACCGTCGGGGACGGCGTGGTTGTGGTGGCCGCCGGTGTGGCGGTAGCCGGGGTGGGAGTCTGATCCCCGCCCGCGCCTGCGGTAGTGGCGGCCGGCGTCGGCTCCGGAGTGGCCTTGTCTGAGTCGCCGCCGAAGAGCTTCTCGGCGCCCCAAATGACGCCGAACGCAACGGCCACGGCAAGTGCAACAGCCACCGGGACGTACCAGTACGCCACGATTTTGTGGCGCTCGTAGATCCGAGGCAGGGGCTTGCGCGGCATCTGCTCTCCGGTGGGGGGCACGTACCGGCGCGGAGGGGCCGCCGGGGGAATGTCGTTCTCGGGCAGTCGCCGGTGAATCACCGGTGGCGGCTCCCCAATGACCGGCTCGCTCCCCTGTGCAGCTTGCGCTGCGTCTACCGGCGGGTGCTGGGGCCGCCCAAGGGGCCGGAATGGTATGGGCTCCAGGGTCTCGGCGTGAGCCGGCGGAGGCGGGGGCGGAGGAGCAGGGCGGGTACCTTCGCCCGGATGCGGTGCAGGGGCACCGGGCGGACGCGCACCGTTGGTGTAGGCCATGGCCTGCGGAGCGACGCGGTGTTCGACCTGGGTTGCGCAGCCGCCGTTGGTCACCCAGCAGCCGGGATGGTGCATGACGCCGCAGCCTTCGCAGCGGAGCACGGCTTCGCCTTCCTGAAAGGATCGGTCGCAAAGCGGACAGAAGCGTTGTTGGGGGCTCAAAACACCTACCCGGGGCCGCCATGGTCAGTATCGAACTCAGTATCCCCATCATCAACAGGAACGCCGGAGCCGGCCTGAAAGTTCCTACCCGTTTTGTAAAATTCTCTGCACCTCGGGGCGGGATGGGAGTGATACGGCAGCGCCCGGCCTGGTAACTGCGGAAGCCCCGGCCGCCGCGCCGAAGCGGGCCGCCTCCACGGGTGTCGCCCCTTCGGCCAGCGCGACGGCGAAGGCCCCGCAGAACGCGTCTCCAGCACCGACGGAATCAGCTGCCACGACCGGGAAGGCCGGGACCTCTGTGAGCTGGCCCGGCGTGGCAACGAGCGCGCCCTGCTCGCCGAGGGTGATGACGACCGCGCCGGGGCCACGAGAGAGCAGCGCCTCTGCTTCGCGGCGGTGGTCGCCCCCTGCCTCGGGAGCGAGCGCGCCTGCCTCGACCTCGTTCGGGAGAACGAAATTTGCAAGGCTGAGCAACCGGGGCGGGTGAGGCGCGATGGGCGCCGGGTTCAGCATCACAGCCCGGCCGGCCGCCCGGGCGATTTGCATCGCCGCCTCGATGGCGGCCATGCCAACCTCGAACTGAACCATGAGGATGTCGGCGTCCTCGATGGCGGCGCGTGCGCGCTGGATGTCGGCG
>CAUJEQ010000237.1 GCA_963169135.1 Chloroflexota bacterium | reverse complement strand
CTGCGTGCCGCCTTCGAGCGCTTCGTCGAAGCGGGCCGTCTCGAAGAACTTCCGGCCTTCCAGGCTTCACGTCCGTGGCTCCACACCTACGCGGTGTTCGCGGCGCTGCGAAATGCTCACGGCGAGCCCTGGTGGCTCTGGGACGAGCACCTGAGAACCCCTGCGGGCGCCGGGGTCGCGGAGGGCGCCGCCCTCGAAGGCGAGGTCGCCTACCACAAGTTCCTCCAGCTCTGTTTCGCCAGGCAGTGGGAGCGTCTCCGGACTTACGCTCACGCTCGCGGCGTCCGCCTCTGGGGCGACCTCCCTATCTTCGTTGACCGCGACAGCGCCGATGTCTGGGCCAACCAGCACCTCTACAAGCTCGATCAGGACGGCAACCCGACGGTGGTCTCCGGCGTTCCCCCGGATGCGTTTTCCGATACCGGCCAGCGCTGGGGCAACCCGGTCTACGACTGGCAGGCCATGGAACGCGACGGCTACCACTGGTGGATCGAGCGTCTGCGTACCACCTTCGAGCGGTTCGACGCCGTGCGCATCGACCACTTCCGTGGTTTCGAAGCGGCCTGGGAGATCCCGGCACACGAAGAGACCGCGATGCACGGGCAGTGGGTCCCTGGTCCAGGTGACCGCCTCTTCGCGGCCCTCGAGGCCGAGCTGGGCGAGTTGCCGATCCTCGTCGAGGACCTGGGCATCATCACCGACGAAGTGCGCGCCCTCCGCGACCGCCTTGGCTACCCTGGGATGGCTGTGCTCCAGTTCGCCTTCGAAGGCGGCCCTGACAACCCCTACCTGCCGCGCAACCAGGTCCAGAACTCGGTCGTCTTCACCGGTACCCACGACAACGACACGACGCTCGGCTGGTGGGAGTCGCTGCCCGAGTCGCACCGGCACGTGGTCCGGACGGAACTCGGCGTCGATGGCAGCGACATCGTGGACGACATGATCCGGGCCGCCTACCGCTCGGTCGGCCGGACTGCGCTGATACCGATGCAGGACGTGCTGAAGCTCGGTGGCGAAGCGCGCATGAACCGACCGGCCGTGCTCGATGGGAATTGGGGCTGGCGGTTCGAATGGTCGCAGATTCCGCCGGGCCGTGCCGCCTGGCTGCGGGAACTCGCCGAGGCAACAGGTCGGACGGGGGCCGGGGACGTCCTGTGAGTGACCGCCGGCTCTCCGGCCGGCACGTCCCGCTCGAGTAATAGTCGCTGGAGGTCGTTGACAGGGATTTCTGTAGCGCTCATCGGGACTCAGGAACTCACCAGGGACGATGTGCTCTCGGTCGTCGAGCAGGCGATCGGACCCGTGCAGGGTCAGCTTCCGATGAGGTCCGGGTTCTCGTGGGCAACCTCGAAGGGTGGACCACCAAACTCGACGAAGGGGACATTTCGAGGCGGCAGTATGGGGCGCACCTCCAGAGAGTTGTTGCCTCACCTGGCGGTCCACGGCCTCTCGCCTCGCCGGCTCGCAGCTAGGGCGCGTCGCTGACAGCGACGCCCCGGCTGGCTTATCGTCGACTCACCAACTTCCCCAGGGTGAGAGACATGGAATACCGATCCCTCGGCCGCACCGGCGTCAAAGTCAGCAGCCTCTGCCTCGGCTGCATGATGTTCGGCGGCAAGACCACGCCCGCTGACTCGGCCGCCATCATCGACCGCGCCCTCGACTCCGGCATCAACTTCCTCGACACGGCGAACGTCTACAGCATCGGCCGCAGCGAGGAGGCGACCGGCGAAGCCCTCAAACGCAACGGCAAGCGCAACGAGGTCGTCCTGGCCACCAAGGTCCACGGCAAGATGGGCCCCGGCCCCAACGACATGAACAACACCCGCCGCCACATCATCGAGCAGTGCGAGGCCAGCCTCCGTCGCCTCCAGACCGACTGGATCGACCTCTACCAGATCCACCGCCCGCAATCCGATATGCCCATCGACGAGACGCTGCGCGCCATGGACGACCTGGTCCGCTCGGGCAAGGTCCGCTACATCGGCACCAGCACCTACGCCGCCTGGCAGCTGGTCGAAAGCCTCTGGGCTTCGAAGGAGTACGGCCTCAACCGCTTCGTCTGCGAGCAGCCGCCATACAACCTCCTCGACAGGCGGATAGAGCGCGAGTTGCTTCCCATGGCCCAGAGCTACGGCATCGGCACGATCCCCTGGAGCCCGCTCGCGGGCGGCCTGCTGACCGGCAAGTACAGCCGCGACTCCCAGCCGCCCGAGGACAGCCGTTACGCCAACATCGACGCGAACCCGATGTACCGCCGCCGTATGAACGACGCCATCTGGGACGTCATCGAGGGGCTCGAAGCCATCGCCAAGGAGAAGGGCGTGAGCCTCTCGCAGCTTTCGCTCGCCTGGTGCATGCAGCAGCCCGGCGTCACCAGCCCGATCATCGGCCCGCGCACCATGGAGCAGTTCGAGGACAACCTCAAGGCGGTGGATGTGACCATCAACGACGATGACCGCAAGGCGATCGACCGGGTCATCCGTCCCGGCACGAACGTCAGCCCCTACTACGAGGCCGACTGGGGCGTCAGCGCGTATCGCTGGTAGCGGAAAAAGAAGAGAACAGGCACATGAGCATCCTCCCAGCCACCGGCTTGGTCGTGCTTGCCGGGCTGGCGATGATGTCGGTGGCGGGCTGCTCAGAGGGTGACGACCGCCACCAG
>CAUJEQ010000236.1 GCA_963169135.1 Chloroflexota bacterium | reverse complement strand
CTCGTACTTCCTCGGATAGCCCCCGGGCGCCATCACGACCCCGACGGCTGCACTGGACGACCACGTCACGTCCACACTCGCGAGCTCGCCTCGCGCGGCCGCTGCGGTCACTTCGTAGATGTCCGACTCGAGCCGCGGCATGTGCACCTGTGTCTCGGGATCGCCGGAGCGGGCGTTGTACTCGACGATTCGCGGTCCATCGTCTGCGACCATGATCCCGGGGTAGAGCGTCCCGTTGTACGGGTGCCCTTCTTTGGCCATTCCGCGCATCACCGGATCGACAAGACGCCGCTGGATCTCCCGTACCAGGGGCGCCTCGACGCCCTTGCTCGGGGCATAGGCGCCCATCCCGCCGGTGTTCAGCCCCTCGCCGCCATCCAGCGCTCGCTTGTAGTCTGTCGCGAACGGCCAGAGGACAGCAACCTTGCCGTCGCAGAATGCGTGGGCGCTCGTTTCCCAGCCCCGCATGTCCTGCTCGATGACGACGGTCTTGCCCGAGTCTCCAAACTCGCCGTCGACCATCATCGAGCGCAGCGCGCGCAACGCGATGCTTCGCGTTTCGCACCCGACGGCGCCCTTCCCGGCCGCGAGCCCCGAGGCCTTTACCCAGAGCCGCTGCTCCGGCAGCGATTCCACCCAGGCGACCGCCTCGGAGTGATCGCTAAAGGTCCGCGAGACGGCCGTGGGGATGTCGTTTCGGGCCATAAACTCCTTGGCCCAGGCCTTGCTGGCCTCGATCCTGGCGGCTGCCGCCGTCGGTCCGTAGCAGAGCACTCCAGCAGCCTGGAGCCGGTCCACCAGGCCCAGAGGCTGCGGGTCGTCCATGCTCGCGAGGTAGAAGTCGATGCGGAGGTCGCGCGCCGCTTTCACGATGCCGTCAATGTCCTTCGGTTGCACCGGGACGTTCGTGCCAACCAGGGCGGTGCCGGCGTTCCCCGGCGCGATGAACACCTCCCCGACCGCATGCGATTGCGCGAGCTTCCACGCAATCGCGTGCTCCCGCCCGCCGTTACCGACCAGCAATACCCGTGCGCTCATGGGGCTACTCCCATTCGATGGTGCCCGGCGGCTTGGGCGTGATGTCATAGACCACCCGGTTTACCCCGTGCACTTCGTTCACGATCCGGTTCGAAATGCGGGCGAGCAGTTCATGCGGCAGCCGCGCCCAGTCGGCCGTCATCGCGTCGTCGGCCACCACCGCCCGGATGGCGACCGCGTAGCCGTAGGTGCGGAAGTCGCCCATCACGCCGACCGTCTTCGTGTCCGTCAGTACTGCAAAGCTCTGCCAGATGTCGCGGTAGTAACCCGCGTCGCGGATTTCGTCCATCACTACGCGGTCGGCCAGGCGGAGGATGTCCAGCTTCTCCTTCGTCACCTCGCCGATGCAGCGGATGGCCAGCCCCGGGCCAGGGAACGGGTGGCGCCAGACCATCTCTTCCGGAAGCCCGAGCGCTTCCCCGATCCGGCGCACCTCGTCCTTGAACAGGTAGCGCAGTGGCTCCACCAGTCCGAGCTTCATGTCGGCCGGGAGCCCGCCGACGTTGTGGTGTGTCTTGATGGTCGAGGCGCCCTTGCCGTGCGATCCGCTCTCGATCACGTCCGGGTAGAGCGTCCCCTGGCAGAGGAAACGCGCGTCCTCGATGGCCCGCGCCTCGCGCTCGAACAGCCGCACGAAGGTATTGCCGATGCGGACACGCTTCGTCTCCGGGTTCGTGATCTCCGCCAGCTGCGAGAGGAACTCTCGCTCGGCCTCCACATGCACCAGGTTGATGTGCATGTTCTTGCGGAAGGTGGTCACGACTTCCTCGGCCTCGCCCGCCCGCAACAGCCCGTTGTCGACGAAAATGCTGGTCAGTTGATCCCCGATCGCCCGGTGGACGAGCGCGGCAGCGACAGCACTATCCACGCCGCCGGAGAGCCCGCAAATCACGCCCGCGTTGCCGACTTGCGCGCGGATCGCCTCGATCGACTCTTCGATGAAGTTCCCGGCAGTCCAGGTGCCCTCGGCCCCGCACACGTCCTGCACGAAGTTGCGCAAGATGTCCTTGCCCCGTGGCGTGTGCACGACCTCCGGGTGGAACTGGAGCCCGTAATAGCGCCGCTCGAGGTCCGCCATCACCGCATAGGGCGAATTGCCCGAGCGCGCATAGGAAGTGAACCCAGGTGGCACTGCGTCGAGCCGGTCGCCGTGGCTCATCCAGACTTCGAACTCGCCCGGCAGGCCTTCGAGCAGAGGAGCAGCATGCTCGCGCTGGACCATCGCGGGGCCGAACTCCCGCTCGATCCCGGGGCCTACCTTGCCGCCGAGTTGGTGTGCCATCAGCTGCATGCCATAACAAATGCCCAGCACCGGGAGACCTGACTCCCACACCCATTCCGGCGCGAGCGGGGCGTCCGGGTCGTACACGCTGTTTGGCCCGCCCGAGAGGATGATGCCCCGCACGTCGAGCCCCTTGATGCGCTCGCTCGAAACATCGAACGGCAGGAGTTCGCAATAGGTATTCAGCTCGCGCACGCGGCGTGCGATGAGCATGGCGAACTGCCCGCCGAAGTCGAGTACCACGACGGTCTCGTGGCCCTTCGCGGGATCCTTGGCGGTTGCTGTTTGTGGTTGGGAGGGGGTGTCGATCATCGAGTGCGCGGAACCCATACGAAACGCTAACCGAATTGTATAGTTTGGTCAACGAATTCGGGGCCCCACCGGTCTCGTGGAGGTGTCATGGCCCTTGCCAGCAATCCCGGCATCGTCGACCGAGCCGTCGAGGCCCTGCGCGACGGCGAGCTCATCATCATCCCGACCGACACCGTCTACGGGATCGCCGCCGACGCGCGTGATGACGACGCGGTACGCGCGCTCTACGCCGCCAAGCAGCGCGACTCCGCGGCCCCGCTCCAGCTGCTCTTCGGGCGTGATACCTCACTCCTCGGTGAGTACGCCGTCCTCACCGAACCCGCCCGCCGTCTCATCGAAGCCCTCGGCCCCGGCGCCTGGACCATCGTCGTCCCGGCGCGGGAAGGCTGGGAGAGCCCCGCCCTCTCCGGGGGCCGCACGGTCGGCATTCGTATCGTCCCGGTTGAGCTCGTGCTCGATATCGTCGATCGCCTGGGGGCACCGCTCGCGGCGTCAAGCGCCAACGTCTCAGGAGGCCCCAGCCCCACCACCGGCGCGGAGGCGGAGCGCCAGGTCGGCGTCTTCTGCGCCCTCTCCATCGATGCCGGGGCCACGCAACAGGGCCTCGATTCCACCGTCATCGACCTCTCGGCCGATGAGCCGCGCGTCCTCCGCGAAGGGGCCATCGATCGCGCCACGGTCGCCCGTATACTTGGCCTGTCCCATATCCCCGTGTTGAGGAGTGTCCGCCCATGAAGGTTGGTTTCGGTGCAGATCATGCCGGTTTCGAGTTGAAGCAACACCTGATGGAAACGGCAAGGTCGCTCGGCCACGAACCCATCGACTATGGCACCTACTCTGCCGACAGCGTGGACTACCCCGACTTCGCCGAGCCGGTGGCCCGCGACACCGTCGCCGGCGAGGTCGGTCTGGGCGTCGTGATCTGCAGCAACGGCGTCGGCGTGAGCATCGTCGCGAATAAGGTCCCAGGGGCACGCGCTGCGCTGTGCCATACGGGCTGGGGCGCCGCCCGCGCCCGCCAGCACACCGACGCGAATGTCCTGGCGCTGGGAGCCTGGGAAATCGGCCGGGCAATAGCCGACGAGTGCCTGACCGCGTTCCTCTCGAGCTCGCCCGAGGAGGGCAACCACGCCCGCCGACGCGACAAGCTGGCCAGAGTGGAGCGCGGGGGCATTGGCGCGGCGGTCCCGAAGTGAGCGACGGCATCGACAAGAAGACCATCCGCGACATCAACGTCGCCGGGAAGCGCGTACTCGTGCGCGCCGACCTGAACGTCCCGATGGAAGCTGGCGCCATCTCCGACGACACCCGCATCCGTGAGTCGCTCCCCACCATTACCTACCTGCTCGAACAGAAGGCGCAGGTGATCGTCTGCTCGCACCTGGGCCGGCCCAAGGGGCCCGATCCGGAACTCTCCCTTGCGCCGGTCGCTGGCCGCATGGGCAACCTGCTCGGCCAGGAGGTGCTGTTCGCTGAAGACTGCGTCGGCCCGGTTGCCCGGGAAGCCGTCGCGGTAATGGGCCACCACGTCCTCGTGCTCGAAAACCTCCGCTTCCATCCCGAGGAAGAAAAGAACGTCCTTGCGTTCGCCGAGGAGCTGGCATCGCTCGCCGACATCTTCGTGAACGACGCGTTCGGCGCCGCCCACCGCGCGCACGCCTCAACCGAAGGCGTCACGCACTACCTTCCGGCCGTCGCCGGCTTCCTGATGGAGAAGGAGGTGCGCTACCTCAGCGCCCTCGTCGCGAACCCGCCGAAGCCTTTCGCGGCGATCGTCGGCGGGGCCAAGGTTAGCACCAAGATCGCCGCGATCGAACACCTCCTCCCAAAGCTTGACATGCTCTTCGTCGGCGGTGGCATGGCGAACACGTTCCTCAAGGCCACTGGCGTCAACGTCCAGATGTCGCTCGTCGAAGACGAGCAGGTCGAAGTCGCCAGGACGATCCTCGAAAAGGCGCGCAAACAGGGCGTCGCCGTCTACATGCCCCAGGACGTCGTCGCGGCCAGCAAGTTCGCCGCGGATGCCGAGGCGCTCACCCGCCCGGTCGGCAAAGTCCCCCATGGTTACATGATCCTGGACATCGGTCCCGAGACCGTGAAGGCCTATGCAGCCGCCCTGAAGGCTGCGAAGGCGGTCGTCTGGAACGGCCCCATGGGCGTGTTCGAGATGGAGAAGTTCGCCGCCGGCTCGTTCGGGCTCGCTCGCACGCTCGCCTCTCTCGAGGCCATCACTGTCGTCGGCGGCGGTGAGACCGCTGCGGTGGTCGCTCAGTCCGGCCTGCAGTCGCGCTTCACCCATGTCTCCACCGGCGGCGGCGCATCGCTGGAGATGCTCGAAGGGCGCGAACTCCCCGGCGTTGCCGCGCTCATGGACGCCTGAG
>CAUJEQ010000235.1 GCA_963169135.1 Chloroflexota bacterium | reverse complement strand
GCCGTGTTGCCGACCCAGACCTGGCGCCGGCCAGTGGTGCTCCGCGCGAACTTCAACTCGATCCGGTGCCAGCCGTCGTCGAGGATCATCCGCCAGGCGGTGCTCTCCGCCGACCAGTACGCTGACCCGTCGTTGACGTACTGCGCGCTCGACACCACCCGGAACTTTGCCGTGTTGTAGTGTGCCGGGTTGGCGGCGTCGCCCGAAAGGTTCGCCGGGTAGTACTCATACAGCAATTGCATGCCGCTGCCGGAATCGGCGAGCGTCAGTCCGTCGTCCGGCCACGCGCACTGGGCGACCGAATCGCCACCCCCAACGCACCACGAACTCGTGTCCGTTGATGGGATGCGGTTGGCGGTCCAGACCGCCGGGTCGGGTAGCGCATCCTGCTGGTCGCACTGGTAGAGAGCGTTGGTCTCCGGACAGGCGAACACGTAGTCTGCCTGTTCGAGCAAAGGTGTCGGGGGTGCAGCCGCAGCTTCCCGCGCAACCGCACCGGTGGCCACCGCTACGCACAGCAGTGCGAAGACGAATACTGCGGTTAGAACATGGCTTTTCACCTGGATCTCCTCCGTGGATGTGAATCCTCGGATCGACCGTAGCCACGCTGTTTACCGGCCGGTAAGTGGTGCGGTTCACACAGGGAGTTGAAGTGCGAAATGCTCCCAAACGGCCCCCACAGGTCCAGGCAACCACCCGGCAGAGGGCGTGTGAACCGGTTCACACAGCGGTGCTGGAGCCCATTCACTTTCGGGAACACCAGTCCGTCTCTCAACGTTTGGATGCGTGGACCCCTGGGGTCATACCACGAATCGGAGACAAACAATGTTCAACAGGATGCTCAAGCTGGCCGCGGGGCCGATCCTCGCGGCTGCCATCCTCGCAGGTGCTTGTGGCGACGATGGCGCAGCCGCCCCGGACGACGTCACCCAGGACGGGGGCGCGGGAGTCTCGACCGTCGGCATGGTGGACCCCGATGCCCGCCTGACTTACGGCGGGAAGCCCTACCGGCTCATTGGTGTCGAGCTCGAAGACCTCTTCGATGATTCGGGCCTGGCGAAGGTGGGCGAGTTCACTTCAAGCACCGTCGACACAGGTGCCGAGGTCTTCGCACGCCCGGGCGCAGACGACATCGTCTTCACTCGATCGATGGACGGAGATTCGCGGGTCTGGCTCCGCTGGGAGCTCGCGTAGCGCGGATCTCCCGCAGTGCCATGCGGGCCGGGACGCGAACCGTCCCGGTCGTCGCGTTCCCTCCCGCGCGAGGGCGAAGGGCCGCACGCTGGCTTTCCGGTTCAAAGGAGACCGGCGCGCGTGTGCGAGTTTACGGCGTGCGGGCGTGGTCCGGGCTACCGCTTGCGGCGTGCACGCGCGAATGCGGCGGCGAAAAGGCCGGCAAGCACCATGATCGCTGCCACCGATGAAGCCGTCCCGCCCCCCGCCCTGGCATCCCTCGCCGCGCTGGACGAGGACCGAGCCTGTGGAGCACCGAGGCTGGCCGGCCCTTCCACGCCGGCGGCGACGGAGTCCGCGGACCCGCCTTCTTCGGCCATCCGCTCGATACTGTTGCGCCGGGACTCGAGCTCCGCCGCTTCGGGCCGCCGGAGCAACTTCCGGGCCACCGGGCGCGCCTTCGCCAGCGTGCTGCCGACCGCGTGCAACCGGGACTCCGGGGCGGGGAGCGGCCACCCCGTGGCAACCTCCGCCGTCGCGCGCGCGGCCTCCGCGCCAAGGAGCGTGACCTGGCTGGTGAAGTAGATGAACGCCAGTAGCACCAGGACGAAACCAAGCGAACCGTACGTGGCGTTGTAGTTCCCAAAGTGCGCCGCGTACTGGGCAAAACCTGCCTTGAGCGCTTCGAACAGGAGCGCCGCGAGCACCGCGCCCGGGACGGCGTGCTTCCACGGGACGGCCCTTGCCGGGATCCGCGTGTAGAGGAGCAGGAACAGCGCGACCGAAAGCATCAATCCGGTCGCGACCGAGGCGATCCCCATGCCGGCCTGCGCGATGCCCCCGAACGAATCGCCCCCCAACTCCTCCGCCAGCCGTCCGATGAACGCAACCCCGAAACTGGCAACGCTGGAAAGCACGAGCAGCCCCCCGAACACGATGACCATGCCAATATCAATGGCCTTGCCGACAACGAATGGTCGCGCCTTTTCGCCGCCGAAAACTCCATTCAGCGCGACCCGGACCGCAGTAAAAAGCGCGCTACCAGTAAAGAGCGCGCTGAGAATGCCGAACACACCGAGCGTTCCGCGCGCGTCCACGATCGAGGTAATGACCTCCGCAAGGTCACCGCGCCCGCCCTCCTCGTCCAGGGGGAGACGCTCCATCACCGTATCCAGCAGCTTCTCCTGGTCGGCTTCGCTGCTGTATATGAACCCGGCGACACTGAGTGCGACGAGAGCCAGCGGGAAGATCGAGATGAGCGCGAAGTAGGTGATGCCCGCGGCGGCAATGCTGCACCTGTCGGCCGAAAAGCCAGCGAAGGTGCGGAGGGCCACTTCAGCGCCCCGAACTGCTGTTTCCGTTGAGCGCATTGTGTATGCATCCTACGCCGCCAGTTCGTCGCTGGGGCCGTCTGCACCGGCGCCCATACCGTGGCCCGCCAGTCAATCGGTCCGGAATCTGGGGAATGCTCCCGATAGGCCTGAAGATGTGGACCGGTTGGGGGCTGCCTTTCGCATGCCCACCGCTGAAAATGTGCGCACCGGCGGAGGCGCCCGGGTGATCGAACTGTGGTGGCCGGGACCCGGCGCCAGGCGGTCACCGCCGAACCTGTTGGGAGGTCGCAGAGAAATGGGAATTCTTGCCTGGATCGTCTTTGGCCTTATCGCCGGCGCCGTCGCTCAGTTCATCATGCCCGGGAATGACCCGGGGGGTCAGGGCTGCCGGGGCTGGCTGATCACCATGATCATCGGAATCGTTGGGGCCGTGGTCGGCGGGTTCATCGGTACTGCTCTCGGCTTCGGAGGGGTCTCCGGCTTCAACATCGGGAGCTTCCTTATCGCCATCGCCGGCGCCCTCATCGTCCTGTTCGTCTGGCGGAAGGTCGGTGGCCAACGCCGCTAGAGTTCAGCGCCCGGGAAAACTCCCGGGCGCCGTTCTCTCTTCCGGCTGGCTGGCACCTTGGCGGCGTGGCTCAGGCCGCCCACGAAGGGGCGCTGGTTTCGGCCCCGATCGCGAGCACGTGGTCGGCGGACTCAACGTCCGGCGCCGCTGTTGAAATTGCCTGGTATCCGACGACCAGCGTGGCGAACGCCGCGCAGGCCAGTGCGAAAACGAGGGCTGCTGTCAGGTATGTGCTTTTCACTTTCGTTCTCCTCACCAGGTATTGACTGGCTTATTCGAACGTAGGTAATCGCCTTACCGCCCGGTAAGTGCTCCGCTTCACACACCACATTGACCGGGTAAATGGCGGCAAAACCCTCCAGAGTTGGCCCCTTCCCTTCGCTCATGGCGGCGGCGTCCTCGACGAGAGTACCGCCGAACGGTGCCCGTCCCCGGGCCGGCGGCACCTCCTGCCTAGGCGGAGTCGATCCGGAAGACCGGGTACTGGCCGGCGATCTTCGCGTACTCGTCCAGCGGCGCGTCCGCGGTCAGCGGGAAGTGCCGCCCCCCGCTTCTCGCGATGCGCACGTATTCCTTCAGGACGGGCGCGCGTTCCGCCGGTGGTACCGCGATCAGTCTGACAGCCCGCCGTTTCCCCCGCCGGATCACCGCATCGCCCCCGGCCGCTTCGACATTCTTCACCCATTCCGATCCCGGACCCAGCATCGAGACGAGGTAGGACTCCCCGTCTACGGTGGCGATCACAATGGGCGTGGTCCGGCTTTGTCCGGATGCCCGCCCGCGCACTTCGAGCACCGCCTGGATCTTCGGCGGCAGGCCCACCGCCGACCACCACCCCATCACCCGGTTTACCAGCTTGCCGGTCCGCGTTGGCCGCCTGCCCCGGTAGAAGCGCCGCATCAGCCAGCTGCTTTCGGCAGGGTCGCGCTGCTCAGCTTGTGTCATCCTGGATGCCTCCGTGGTCGATGTCGCGACGGGATGGTCCCGGGGAGAATTCCGCCCGGCGCGGATGGTAGCAGGTCATCCCCCCGGTGGGTCCCCACTCTCACTATCGTTCTTGGGAATCAGCCCCGTTCGCAATGGCGATCCCGGCATACCAGCCGGGCGCCCGTCCCCCGGCCGGCGGAGCGATGTTGGCAAGCTCGATTCCCGCTCTGACCAGCAACCACGAGATGACCGAATCCGAGGTCCACATCTCTCCTGTCCCGGCAACCCGGCGCCCCCAGACGTGTTTCGGCACCGACGGCGCCATATCGAGCACTCGCCGCACCATGGCACAGTCATCTGATAACCGGGCCGGTGCACCGACGGCCCACTCTTCGTCCGGGAGCTGTTCTCCGGGCAAGCACCGCAACTGGTAGCGGAAGAGCCTGAAGCGGTCTGCTCCCCGTATGCCCACCGGCCCGGTCGCCAATGGCGGGGCCGCGCCGCCGATGAAGGCCGGCGTCAGTTCGAGGGTATAGGCCTCGCCGGCGCCGATGCTCAGCTTCAGTGCCGAATGGAGCAGGCGCATCCTCGCCCGGCGCGCCCGCGCCGCTTCAACCGCCTCCCACAGACGCAGGCTCGCCTGTTGGAACCGCGACGTCCCGGCCCCGACCGGCAGCCAATACAGGTCCACGCCGCAGTCACTCACACCGCCATTCAGCCCCGTCCAGGCCCCCCGGTCAATCCGCCCGCCAATTCGGCCCCGGCGCCGGCCCCAATGCCTGTCGCGCGTCATATCCGGCGGGCCGGCGAACAGGCTGAACTGCACCGAACGCTCGGAGAACGCGGGAGCACCCTGTGTCGTATCGGTGGGCAGTCATCATCGGCCTGGTTTCGGCCGTCAACTCCGCGGCCATGCTGGTGAGCCTCTCCGTGGGCATCATGCTGCCGGACATCAAGGCGGAGTTCTCCCTGAACCCCGCCCAGGCAGGAGTGCTTGGGGCGGTCAGCCCCCTCGCCACTATTCTCCTGAGCGTGCCCCTCGCCGCGCTCATCAGCCGCTTCAACCCACGCCTGATGATTTTCGTGGGCGCCGTGCACATGGCCGTATTTGGTCTGCTCATGGCCTGGGCCCCGACCTACGAACTCACGCTCCTCTTCCGCTTCGTCTTCATGGTCGGACTGGTCGGCCGCCAGGCGAGCATGGCCATGCTCATCCACCAGTGG
>CAUJEQ010000234.1 GCA_963169135.1 Chloroflexota bacterium | reverse complement strand
GGTACGTCCACCGCCACGGGAGCGCTGGCGAACGATGCCGGGGATGGGGCGTCAACGACGTCCGAAGATGGCCAGGTTGCGATGCCGAGGCCAAGGCCCGCTCCCAGGGCGATCCCTGCCAGGTAGAGCGGCGCGTACTTGTTCAGGCGCCACTCGCGGATCGCCTCGCCGAGCACGCCCGGGCGTGCCCCTTCGAAACCTACCATGGTGTCCCCCAGCCGTTGACCCTCAGGACTCGGCGGCGGGTGGCCGCCCGGGTCTCAACAGGGGGTTCGACAGGGGGCATGGCCGTTCACATGTGCACCGGGAGGACGGCCTGGTTACGACTTAGGGGCGCGTCCACCCGCTGGTCCCCTAAGGGTTTTCAGGAACCCTTAAGGGTGACGCGCAGGTGGACGCTGGGGTGGAAAACCGTCTGAGAAGTGTGTGAGTCTAGCCAGCGCAGGTGGTCTGCCCGGCTTCGATGATCTTTCCGTTGCCCGGGGCGAGAACTTCAACTTCCTTCCACCCAATAGGCAAGGCACCAAAGCTATTGTCGATATCGACCCACCAGTTGGAGTTCTGGGGAAAGCCGATGGGCGCGTAGCAGATGACCCGATAGGGCGGTGGTCCGCAGTCATACTGGTTGGGGCCAAGGTTCACACACTCGCCGAACATGAAGCTCTCCGGCCGGACCGGTACCGGCGTCGGCGTCGGCAGCGGTGTCGGCGTGGAGGTCGGGGCCGGTGTCGAGGTCGCCGCTTGCGTCGGCGTGGGCGTTGCAGTCGCCGTCGCTCCGCCCGGCGTCCGCGTCGGCGTTGCGGTGACAGGCGTCCCGGTCCCGGCCGGCGTCACGGTCCCCGTTGTCCCAGGCGAGGGGCTCGCCGCCGGTGATGCCGATGCCGAGGCGGTCGCTGTCTCTGTCCCCACCGGGATGACGTTCGTCGGCGTGATGCCCGGCGTTTCGCCCCCGTCGTCTCCCCCACCGGCGGGCACATTCCCGCCCCCGTCATCGCCGCCAAGGGCAAACACCCCCAGTGCCACGATCGCAAGCACGCCGAGCACAGCCAGTGCCACGATCGCGACCAGGCGCGTACCGGGCCCGCCCTCACCTTCCCGCGGTGGCCGCTCCAGCAGGATGCCCGACGTCCGCGGCCGGAACCGCGGTTCCTCAGCCGGCTGAACCGGGTACTCCGGGTCCTCAATCAGGTCACTCCCGGGGATGTACGCGCCGCTCGCCACCGTGCTGGAGGGCCCCGGCGCCTCTGGCTCCCATTCGTCTTCGGTGTCGCCGTCGAAGGAGCGCGGTGGGTAGACGGGCACGGGTGGCGGTGCCGCGCGCTGGAACGGGTCGTTGCGCTGCCTCGGTGCCTGCGGTCCCCGCACGAAACCGTCGGGGCCACCGGCCGGAATGCGTTCGCCGCCAACGAGGGAATCGAGCAGCGGCTGGGCGTCGATCTTCAGGTAGTTCGCATACGAGCGGAGGAATCCGCGTACGTAAACCGGCGCCGGCAACTCATCGAATTGCTCGGCCTCGAGCGCCTCCAGGAAGCGCGCCGAGATGCGCGTATCCTGAGCGACCTGCTCGATGCTCAGCCCGCGATGCTCGCGCGTCGAACGTAAGGTGTCGCCGATGCCTGCCAACCGCACCTCCTGGATCGCAACATAAGGTATGACCGTTTCGTCAAACAGGCGACCCTCCTGCACCGGGTTGTCCTTCCGCTCCCTCCGGCTACGATTGACCGAATGTCAGCCTGGCCCCTCCGGTTTCTGCTCGCTGCCGGCGCTCTCCTTGTGCCCGCGGCCGTGAGCCACGCCCAACCGCAGATTCCGTCCAGCTTCTTCGGCTCGGTCACGGTCGACGGCAAAGCGGCGCCCGACGGCACCGAAATACGCGCCCTGATCGGTGGCGTTGACTGCTCCCAGTCGCCTCCCGGTGAGCGGACCGCCGTCCGCGAGGGCGAAGCCACCGCCTACGTCATCCACGTGGTGCACGAAAGCCAGCGCCCCGGATGCGGACGTGACGGCACGGTGATCACCTTCACCATCGCCGGACATCTCGCGCTCCAGCAGGGGACCTGGAAGCCGGGCCCGCAGGAGCTCGATCTCAGCACTGGCGCTGGCGAGGTGGTGCCCCTCCCAACGCTCACCCCGACCGTGCCGGGATCGACGCCTGATGCTCCGCTCGCGACCGATACCGGGACCCCACCCACACGCTCCCGGCCCACGGGCACTCCCCCCACCGACGATGTCCAGCTCCCGGGGACGCTCACGCCGCCCGCCGGGGTCTCAGGTACTCGGGAGGCGCCTGCTTTCGGTAGCGGTAACGATGGCGGCAGCTCGGCGTGGGGGCTCCTCGTGGTGGCCCTCGGCGTTATTGCGGCCGGCGGTGCCGTTGCCGGAGTCGTGCTCGCACGCCGCCGCAGACCACTGTCGCCGTAGTCTCCCTTAATCTCGGCTTTGTAAGTGGTCGTATACCATAAGGAGAGGCGGCCACCCCGCCCGTGCATATGAAAGTCTTGCCCTACATGGCCATCTTCACGTTTGTGGCAGGTCTCAGCCTGCTGGTGGTTGGCTACGCCTTCTCCAATAGCGATCCTCAGGCCCCCGGCACTCCCGTCCCCGTCCTCGGTTTCGACATCCGCACCACTGAGCCCCCCACCGAAACATCCACCCCCACGGCCAGCCCAACCAACGCCCCCACCGCAACTCCCACGCCTCTCCCCTTCGATGGCAAGGTCGCGAACATGGCCCTCCCCGGCCTCGGTATCGATCACCCGATTGAGGAAATCGGCATCACCAACAACCAGCTCGATACGCCGAAAGACGGCGTCGGCAAGGTTGGCTGGTACTACATCTACGATAAGCCCGGCTGGGGCGGGAACGCCCTCTTCGCCGCCCACGTGAACTACAACTTCAAGCAAGGCCCCTTTGCCAATCTCTACAAGGCGAAGGAGAAAGACCAGGTCACCATCCAGATGCTGGATGGGCCCGCCTATGTCTACGAGGTCTTTTACCTCAAGCGCTACGACGTCAACACCATCCCCATGGGCGACCTCATCGACGGCGTCCTCGACGGGGTTCGCCGCCCCGAGGGCGAGGAGTGGATCACCCTCATCACCTGTGGTGGGCGCTTCCAGCAAACCCAGGAAAACGGGCTCGGCGAGTACCTCGACCGCGACGTGGTCGTTGCCCGCCGCATCCAGTAGTCCTTAACGCGGCGTTTCCCATCCCTTGGTCCGCGCTGTCTCCTTCGCCGGCGGTGCGCTACTTTCGAACCCACTGTCACCTCACCACAGACTCGGAGCAGCACGTGAAGTTCGCACGCACTCTCTCGCTCGCGGTCTTCGCCCTCGGCGCGATCCTCCTGATCGCTGGCGTCGCTTGCTCGGGCGGCGATGCCCAGGAGCCCGATCCCACGCCCACCCCAACCGAGACCGCAACGGCGACACCCACCGCAACCCGCACGCCCCCCCCGACCCCCACTGCCACGCCTACACCCTTTGACGGCGCCGTCGCCCGCATCCGGATCCCGCGCTTCAACGTCGATGCGCCGATCGAGGAACTTGCCATCAATGATCGCAACGAACTCGATACGCCGAAAGACGAGAACACTGCGGTTGGCTGGTACTACATCTACGACAAGCCCGGCTGGAGCGGCAACGCCATCTTCTCGGCTCACGTCTACTACCACAGCATCCCGGCGCCATTCGTCAGTCTCGCGAAGAGTGTCGAGGGCGACGAGGTCTTCGTCGTGATGGAAGACGGCACCGAGTACCGCTACACCGTCATTTCCAACAAGCGCTACCACCGCGATGACATGCCCATGGGCGACATCATCTGGCCGAAAGAAAAGGCCGACTACGATGAGTGGGTCACCCTCATCACTTGCGGTGGCGAACTCGATTCCACCGGCCAGGAGTACGTCTCCCGCGACGTCATCGTCGCCAAGCGCATCATGGACTAACCCGCGCTTCACGCGACCGTACACGAAGGGCCGATCAGCGATCGGCCCTTTCTCGATCGCCGATCAGGGTTTTCCCATCGCCCTTCGAGGAGGTGCCCGTTCAGGCCCTCGGGCTTCTGCCCATTAAGGCACGCGAGACGCCTGACTACGCTGACCCGAGCGAACGTGCCCCTATCGGGCGCGCGGAGGTCGGTGAACATGCGCATGCGGACTCTGGTCGTGGCACTCGCCCTGCTCGCGGTCACAACCCTTGGGGCCGTCACCAGCAGCGGACAGGATGCCAGCGCCGCGCAACTCCTGGCGGGCTGGAACAACGTCTCCTACCTGGGCACCGCCAAACCTCCATCCGAAGCACTTTCCTCCATCGCCGGCCAGTATTCAGCCGTCTATCGCTGGGACTCGCTTTCCCAGTCCTACCAGCTCTACGCCCCCGGTGTGCCCGGTTTCGCCAATACCCTCACCCAGATCAATCCCGGCGACGCCATCTGGGTGAAGTACAACCAGCAGCAAGGCGAGCTGAATACCGGCAGCCTGGGGACCGTCCCCACCACGGGCGGCTCCGGCAAGCTCAGTATCGCCGCCAGCACCTTCGTCCCGATGAACGACCTGGCGATCTACGAGAAGGGCTTCAACCAGCTCAGCCCCGTCGGCAATGACGTGCCCTCGCAGCGGTACTTCGCCCCGGTCGACCTGCCCCACGGCGCCACCATCACTACCATGACAGCCGCCTTCGAAGGCTCCGGCGACACCGTCAAGATCCGTCTCGACTACACCGCGCTCACGAACGGCGACTCCTCGGCCGCCGTCTACAAGCTCGCAGAGGTCCTCTCAAGCGCGGGTGGTTCTCCCCAGACTGCCACTGCCTTCGCCCACACCGTGGACAACGGCGCCAACGTCTATTTCATCGTTGTCGACCTTACCGGCGGCCCCGCTTCGAAGCTGAAGGGCATCTCCATCAGCTACACGTACTAGGAGCGCCCGCATGGCCGTCTCGCGCACCGTCAGCACCAGGACCTCATGGCTGTTCCTCGTTGTCGCCGTCCTGCTCGCCGTCCTCTCCGGCGGGCGTGCGGCCGCACCGGCTCAAGCCATCGCCCCGCCCGCCACTTTCACGGTTGCCCAGGCTCCCGGCACGGCGAACGTCCAGCCCGGAGACGCCGTCGCCTACACCATCAACTTTGCTACCGCCGGCACCGCCGTGTCGTTCCTCTTCCTCGAAGGAAGCCTGGGCTCGGCGTTGACCATCGATTCATTCACCGGTGGTCTCGGGCCTACGAACTGCACGTCGTCCGGTGCGAACAACCAGAACTTCTCCTGCAACCTGGGCAGCCTCGGCGCCACGACCGCGATTTCCGCGATTACGGTCAACGCCTCGGTCCGCAATGTTGCCGACGCCACCGCCATCGACCTCGCCGCCTCAGCTTTCGTCGCGAAGGATGGTCAGGCAGACCCCGGCGTCTCGCCCGCCACCGACAATGCGGGCCTCCTCACCGTCCAGAACGAGAACGTCCAGGTCACCCTCATGCCATCGCTCGCCGCCGTCTACGAAGCCGGCCTCGTCAACGTCGCCGTCGGACTCTCGAACACCGGCGCGGGAGCCACGGGCTCGTTCGCGGCGAATCTGGCAGTCACGGGTGGCACGGTCACGAACGTCGTCTGTCCCGGCGGCGGGCCCGGCACCGGTTCGGGGACAGCTGCCGCGGGCTGCAGCGGCATCAGCATTGCGGCTAGCCCTTCCCCTTCCCAGTCGATGACCGTCACCGTGAAGGCCGCCGACAACACGGGCGCCGGGTCGCTCTCCGCGTCTGCCAGCCTCTCCGCGGGCATCTTCGCCGCGCTTGGCAGCATGACCCCGTTGCCGGTTCACGAACTGAACCTGTCCGGCCCCGCCAACGCCTCCACGGGCGCCACGGTCACCCTCTGCACCACCAACGCTCCCGTCGATACCGCGCTCGTCGCCGGCCACCCGAGCACACTCAATCCGCTCGCCAC
>CAUJEQ010000233.1 GCA_963169135.1 Chloroflexota bacterium | reverse complement strand
TCTGCTCGTCGCCTGCGAGGACGACGAACCGGCCGCGCCCGCCGCGCGCCCGGAAACCGTCGAGGAGTTCTTCGCCGAGCTGGAGCGAGCCATCCAGGAAGACGGCAAAGTCTTCCACGCGACGGTGGAGATTCGGTCGGTGGAGAGCGGCGTGGATGGCCTCTGGGGGACGACCGAGGGCTGGGTTGAAGGCGGTGCCGAGCGGGCGCGAACGGACTGGAAAAAGGGTCCGGACAACACCAACGACCTCGCGGAGCGCACGGTCCACGTCTACACCCCGGACGGCGTCTACTCCACGAACCCGGATAGCGATGACGACCCGAGCTCCCGGTTGCCAACCGACGCCGAGCTCTGCTTTCAGGAAGCCCCGACGCCGATTCTTGCCCTGGTGGCATGCGGATTTCTCGACTTCGGCGGTCCCGACTGGGAGCTGTCGGTCGAGGAGTCAACGTTCGAGGGCCGGGCGACAGTCGCATTGGTCGGCACGTACGCCGTGAGTTCGCCCGTTGGTTCGGAAGAGTTCCCGGTGGGCGGTCCGACGCCGCACCCTGTAATGACCACCGCGACCCGGGGTGTGTACACGCTGCACCTCGATGCCGCGAGCTACCTTCCGCTTGCGAGCGTCTCGTGGGTGGACTCGGACCCCGGCCGGAAGTTCTTCGGCAGCGAGGCGCGGTTTCAGACGGAGTTCGTCGACGACTCATCCTTGCCGAGGGACTGGTTCGACCCGGGATCCATCGGCTACGTAGCCCCCGGCGAGCAGGAGCGACGTATCCTGGAGGACCCGAAGCTCGAGACGCCAGTCTACTGGCTGGGGCGCTCGTTCAGTCCTCAGAACGGGCTGCCGCTGCTGGGGAACCTCTACGTGAACGGGTACCAGCCGGGCCGCCAGCGTGGCGGCGACGTGCCGAACATCCAGATCGGGCTGAGGTATTCGGCGCAGGGTGGGATGGTGCGGCTCGATCACTATCCACCGGGTGACTGGGAGGCGTTCAAACAACGGCTGGGAGGCAACTTCCCATGGACGTGGTGCAGCGAAATGCGCGAGTTCGCCGTCGGCGCTGCGAAGGTGACCATCCTCGCCGGATACGAGTCGTTCCCGTACAAGCCTGACATGGGAGCCGTGGCGGTCGTTCCCGTGACACCTGGACACGACCCGCCGACGCTCGTGCCGCGAACGCCTACCGTGCCGCCGCTCAAGACCGAACCTTGCCCCGCGACGCCGCACGACCGGTTCATGGCGGAGGTGCGATTTCCCGATGTAACAGTCGTCATCAACGGGCCCCTGGCGTACGGCGGGCAGGACGGCCGGCCGTGGGGCGCTTTCGACACTGCGGAGGCGCTGGAGGTGGTTGCGCGTGCCTTGCGGCAGCGAAAGGCGGGGGAGTAGACGGACTGCCCGCTACGCACCCGAGAATGCCGAAGGGCCGCCTCCCAGCCCCTGCGGGTGGAAGACGGCCCTTTTGGCTTTGTGGAGGTAGTCTATCGAAAACCACTGGTACCCGGCTCTGCCGCGTGAGCTTGCGCCCCGCCTGCGAGAGACCTGGCCCTGCACCGCTGCGCACTGCCGGGGCCTTGCGGCATCCCGGGGGCTTCCCTGGCTCACCACCTTGCGGCTGCGAACCCCGGTACCACCCTGCCTCAGCGGGTTGCCCTGCTGAGACCGCGCTGGCGGCGGCCATCTCGGAAGCCGTGACTCCCGGGCTGGCCTTCAGCGCTTCCAGGCCGATTGGCCTTTCCCCGCCTGCGTGGTGGCTCTCGACCACCCCGCCTCCAACGCCGCGAAATGTATGCGGCCCGCCGCCTGATTCCAAGCTACTTATGACGCCTTCCGTCAGCGTTCACAAACCCTTGATCGAGCGCGTGTTTTATCGTCGTTCTGTCACTCGTTCGTGACAGAACGCTGGGCGCGGCTCAATGGGGCTTATGTAGCAAACCCGGTAAAGACGCCTCCGCTCGCGGCGGTGCTTCTGCTCGTCGGCCCGGCGTACCGAGTCACAAGCCGGGACGAGCCGCGGCCCCGAACGACTCAACCGCCGCCGCCCGCCGCATCTCGGCCTCGGCCGGTGGTCTTATGCCGGTACATTCGCGGGTTGCCCGCAGCCCTTCAAACGAGAAACGGCCGCGCAAAGCTTTGCGCGGCCGTTTTCCCGTTGCCGAGTTCGGAGCTAGCTGAACGTCAGCGGCGTTGTGCTCCAGGGCGCGAGCTCTTCCGAAACGTTGAGCTTCACTTCCTGCCACGTCACCTTCACGCCGCGCTCGCCCTTGGACGCCTCTTCTTCGACCATCACCTCGAACATGCCCTGGTTGGTCGCCTCGCCGGGCTGGGCCAGCAGCTGCATGAAGGCCTCCGCCGCTTCGTAGGTCTCCAGCATCCGGGGCTGCCACCGCCCAAAGACCTTCGGGTTCTCCGCGTACTCGTTCGTCATCCCCGTCCGGACGAACGGGTACATGACCGAGAATGCCGACACCAGGCTTGCCGCCTTACCCAGGTTCACCGCCAGCACCGCCGGCAGCTGGAGCACCGCCCAGTTCGCGATCGCATATCCAGGCACACTCATGCCCGGGTCGATCGACTGGCGCGACGAGATGTAGACGATTTGCAGCGGCTCGTTCGCGTAGACCGCCTCCCCCGACCACAGGTGCGTCATGGCCATGAAGCCATCGATTTTCGTGTCGAGCACCAATCGCGTCTCTGCGAGGTTGTTGATGAATGCCTGCCGCACACGCGCCCGCCGCATCGCCATCGATTCACCCTCGACCTCGCGCAGCGATCTGCCGAACGAGTAACCCTTCTCGCTCAGGCCCGAGTTGCAGATTACCAGGTTCGGGATGCCGCCCATCTTGTCGATCACGTACGTCCGGGTCGCCCACAGGTCTCCCATGTTGGTCACGTCGGCCTGCAGCGGGAACGCGTTCACACCCTGTGCGCGAAGAAAGTCGACGAGGTCGAGCCCGTCGTCGTAGGAGCTATGGAAGTGGACAGCCACGCTCTCCGCGCCGTTCAGGCCCGCCGCCAGAGCGAACGACTGGCCGAGCCCGCCGTCCTTGCCGGCGCCCGAAATCAGCACGCGCTTGCCTTTGACCCCTGCCGAGAACTCCGCCGGGAAGCGGAAGTTGTCGGGATTCACCGTAAATGCCATGTCTGAAAACTCCGAAGGTATTGACGCGCATTATGGCAGAGAGCCGGCCTATAGGCGCAGCCACCCTGGTCCGTGGATCACACCGCATCGCGGACGCCCCGCCGGACGAACAAGAAAGTCCAGCCAAACATCGCGTCGCGACGTTCGGCGCCCTTCGCAGTCGAAGCCGCTAACAGCAGAAGCGCCGCACGACCTCGTACATCAGCTCGCACCCCATGTTCAGGTTCTCGACCGTCAGGAACTCGTTGTTCCCGTGGAACCCGGCCGCTTCCTCGGGACTCAGCAGGCAGGGAATGAACCCGTACGCCGGTATCCCGCGGCTCCGCAGGAAGCGGTTGTCCGTCGCACCCACGGTCATCGAAGGCACCACTACCGCGTCCTCCATCGAACCTTTGATGACATTGTTGATGGTCCAGAACAGCTCGGTATCCCAGTCGGCCGCGGGGGCGGCGCCTGTCGCGTTCCGCGTCACGAACTCCACCTCGATGCGGGGGTCATCCACCCGGCGAATGACCTCCTGCCGCCACGCTTCGCGGTCCTGCCCGGGCAACAGTCTGCAGTCCAGCATCGCTTCGCTCTTCGCCGGGATGACGTTCACCTTGATGCCGCTGTTCACCATCGTCACGTTGAGGGTGTTCACGAACGCCGCATATAGCGCGGGCGACCGCCGGATCTGCGCTTCGACCGCGGCGGCGTCCGAAAACGACGGCATCAGGCCTGCATCCGCCAGGCGCTCCAGGTAAGCAGTGGTGTCAGGCGTATACGTGATTCCCCGGTCCCAGTCGTGCAGTCGCAACAGCGCGCGCATCAGGTGGATAGCCGAGTTGTCCTCGTGAGGCCGGCTGCCGTGGCCCGGCGTGCCGACCGCGGTCAGTTTCAGGCTCGCCGCCAGCTTTTCGTTCGTCGCCACCGAGAACAACTTTGCGGGCTTCCCTGCGAACTTCGCGGCGCCCATCCCGCCTTCGCTCAGTTCGAACTCCACGTCCACCACGTCCGGGCGATGTTTGCACAGCCAGCCCATGCCCCAGGCGCTCCCCGCCTCTTCGTCCGGCACCGCGCAGAACACGACATCGCGCTTCAGCGGCAGCCCCTGGCGTTTCAGCAGCAGGAACGCAATCAATTGCATCACGCCGCAACCCTTCATATCCACCGCGCCGCGCCCGTAGACCCGGCCATCCCGCACCACTCCCTCAAACGCCGGCATGTCCCAGTAGCGCGCCTCCACCGGAACGACGTCAGTGTGATTGCAGAGCATCAGCGCGCCCTTCGAATCATCGCCTCGGAGCCGCGCGACCAGCACCTCGCGGTTTCGTTGCGTCTTGATGTACTCGGTCTCGAGCCCCTCGGCTTCGATCAGCGACCCGAGGAATCGCGCTGCCGGCTTTTCGTTCCCCGGCGGGTTGGTTGTGTCGATCTGCAGGTAACGTACGAAGATGTCCAGCGCCTCCCGCTGGATGGCAGCCCAGTCAATCATTCATTCCCCCGGGACGAAGTGTGGCCGCATCCTTCACGGTTCCGGGAAATCCCGCAATCCCGTGGAGCGATTCGTTCGCGAAGTACGCCAGGGGGTGCGAGGCTCATGCGGGCATGCGTTCTCACACATCGCCAGCCCGGCTTCAACCGCTCGCTCAGCGCCGGATGAGTCCCCGCCGAGCCGCTTCCTCGATGATCTGCACCACGTTCGTCGCCGCGCCCTTGCGGATGCTGTCCGTCACCGTCCAGAACGTGATCCCGCCCGGGAGCGAACTGTCGGCCCGCAACCGCCCCACCAGCACTTCATCCGTCCCGGCCACGTCCATCGGCGTCGGATAGAGCTCCTGCCCGGGGTCGTCCATCAGCCGCACGCCCGGGGCCGACTCCATCAGGCGGCGCGCCTCGGCCGCGCTCACCGGGTTCTCGAACTCCGCCCACACGGACATCGCGTGCCCGAAGAACGTCGGTATCCGCACGCAGGTGGCGCTCACCGCCACATCCGGCGCGTGCAGAATCTTCCGCGTCTCGTTCGCCATCTTGATCTCTTCCTTGGTATAGCCGTCTTCGGCGAAGAGGTCGATCTGTGGCACTGCGTTGAAGGCGATCTCGCGCTTCTGCGTGCCTGATGGCTCATGCCGCCCTGCGAGTGCCGCCGCCGATTCGGTTCGCAGGCCCTCGACGGCCGCGGCCCCGGCGCCCGCCACCGCCTGGTATGTGCTTACCACCACGCGCCTGAGCGGGTTGACCCGGTGGATGGGGTTGAGTGCCAGCACCATCGGCGTGGTCGTGCAGTTCGGCTGGCTCACGATGCCCGGGTGCCACTCCAGGTCGTCTGCATTGATCTCCGGGATCACCAGCGGAACGGCCGGATCCATCCGGTAGGCGCTCGAGTCGTCGATTACGAAGCTGCCGTTTGCTTGAGCTATCGGCGCATACTGCTTCGAAGCGGCACCGGACGCCGAGAGGAAGACAACGTCATCGTCCTTCGTGAAGCTTGCCTCGGTCGTCTCCTCAACCGTTATCTTCTCGCCCCGAAATTCGAGGACCTTCCCTGCCGAGCGGGCGGTGGCCAGCAGGCGCAGGCGCTTGACCGGCACCTTCCGGCTGTCCAGCAGGCTTAAGAACTCGCGGCCGACGATGCCGGCACCGCCAATGACGGTGATGTTGTAGGCGTCCAAGGGGCGCTCCGGGAAAGGATGTGCCGTTATGGTAGCGCGCCTCCCGCGGAAGGGTCATCCGCTACGGTGTCCGCCTTCGTAACGTGGCCGCTTCCAGCCCGAGCGAAGGCACCGTAGGTCCGGCACGCACTGCCGTGTCCCGCTCCGGCCCATCCCCTGCGTCCCCCCGGGAGGGCGGGTCCCCCCGCATACTGCAAGGCAGGTCTCTGGCGTAGACTCCGGCCACACCACCCTCCCCGGGAGCGCTTCATGGAACTGACCGACATCCTCTACGCCACCGATGGCCCCATCGCCTGGATCACCTTCAACCGCCCGAAGTACCGCAACGCTCAGTCCTGGCGCCTGCTCGACGAGTACGACATCGCCATGGACCGGGCGATAGCCGATCCCGAGGTCCGCGTCATTATCAGCCGCGGCGCTGGCGGCAACTTCTCCAGCGGCCACGACCTTGGCACGCCCGAACAGCAGGCCGCCCGCCAGGCGCGCGGCATCGGCGATTCCGGCATCGAGTTCTACGACAACTTCAGGCACTACAACCTCGACCTGCTCCTCAAGTGGCGAAACGCCCCCAAGCCAACCATCGCCATGGTCGAGGGCTACTGCATCTTCGCCGGCTGGATGATGGCCTCGTGTGTCGACCTGGTGTTCGCCGCGAATGACGCCTTGTTCCTTCCGGCCCTGCTCGAGTACTTCTCGCTCCCTCACGACATTGGCACGCGCAAGGCGAAGGAGTTGATGTTCGAAAGCCGCTTCCTCACCGCGGATGAGGCCATGGGCCTCGGGTTCGTCAACCGCGTCTACGGCCAGGCAGACCTGGAGCGCGAGACCGTCAACTATGCCCTCCGGGTTGCGGAGAATAGCCCCATGGCAGTCCGCATGTCGAAGCTCGCCGCCAACAAGACCCAGGACCTCATGGGCTATACGAACTCGCTCGAATCGGGGCTTTCGGACTACATGCTGATGGCCAACAACCGGGGCGCCGGGCGTGTTGAGGGCATGCGCCGCCTCGGCGGGGTCGACCTGGCGGTCCGTGGCCTCCGCGGCGAACGGCCGGGACTCACACCGAAGGATTAGGGGCGTCAATCCCGGATTAGGGGAGGCTCAACGCTTCGCCCCACGAGTCTCCGGAGGCGGCTGGCAGCCTCCCGCAGCTCCTCCACGCCCAGCAGGCTCGCCATCCCCGCGTAGATCGCGCCACCTGCGACCGCGCCAGCGAGCCCGACGACCAGGTGGTCGCTCCAACCCTCAAGGTCGAACGGCGCAAACCCGGCGGCGAGTACCAGGGCCATCACGCCCCCGCACACCGCGATGGTCCCGATGGCCCTGAGGTCTCCCGCTGCATCCGCTCCAGTGCGCCGGGTGTACAGCCAGTAGAGCAGCCCCCACTCGAGCCACGCCGCCGTCGACACAGAGAAAGCAAGTCCCTCCGTTTCGAACCGCTGCCAGAGGGCCGCACTCAGGGAGAGGTTCACTGCCACCGCGATCACCGCAAGCACCACCGGCGTCTTGGTGTCCCCGAGGGCGTAAAAGCCCCGGCTGTGTATCTCGATCCCAGCTTGCGGGACAATGCCCATGCAATACCAGCCCAGTGCCGCCGCCGTGATCAGCGAGTCCCCTCGCAGGAACTCGCCGCGCTCCAGGAGCACCACCGTTGCCGGCTCGCGGAGGATCGCCAGCCCGAGCGCTGCCGGGACCGTCAGGAACATGATCACCCGCAACACGCGCGAGATGGTCGCCGTCAGCGACTCCATATCCTCGTCTGCCGCCTGGTCGGCCAGCCGCGGAAATGCCGCAGTCGACAGCGCCATCCCGAACAGTGCAAGCGGTAGTCCCGCAAGCAGCCACGCGTAGGTCAGGTTGGAAATAGCAGCCGACCCAACCTTCGAGGCGAAAAACCCGGTGATTACAAAATTTACCTGCGCAGCGGCTAGCCCCAC
>CAUJEQ010000232.1 GCA_963169135.1 Chloroflexota bacterium | reverse complement strand
GCCGGCCGAGAATGCGCTCGCCCTCGCGCCAGAAGCGCGTCTCCGTCGGCTCGGGCGGATAGTGCGGAGCTGGCAAGCTGCCGATGGTGATCTCCTTGAGCCGGTCAACCCGGCCTCCCGCGAAGACCCGGCAGGCGTCCTGGATCACCAGGCCCATGTTCCGTGGTCCGTGCGTCAGGGGCGCCGGATTGCCTTGCTGCTGGACGAAGTGGGTCGTGTTCCAGTCGCCTGACGGCACAGCCCAATCGAACGTCACATTTACATCGGTGTCGTGGGCCACCACCTCGTCAGCCTCCTGGCCGGGCATCGCAATACGAGGCGGGGTTATCGCTCCGGCCCCTTCGGGCGCGCAGCCGAGGAGGAACATCAGCATCCAGCCTTCGAGCAGCGGGCTGCCATCGGCTGCGTCATTGACTTCGAAGTTGAAGCGCACGAGGGCATGGCCCTTCGATGTGCCACCGAACTCTGAGATACGCGATGACACTCGCCCCCTGCCGGATTGCGGGACCGGCTTGAACCACTTCGCCCCGCCCGACCCCCAGCGCCCCACCTGCTGCCAGTTCGCATAACCGCCGATCAGTTGATCCATCACTTCGTCGCGATTCCGCGCCAGCAGCGCGCCGTTGAACGGCACCATGGGGTGGCCCGCCCCATCCGATGCGTTCATGAGGCGTGGCAAGTCCCGCTCCTCCCGGATTGAGCAGCCGGTCGCCCGCGACAGCAATTGCGATGTCTGCCAGCTCCAGGTGAACTCAAAATCAGAGAAGGCTGTACCGGCGATATCCAGGGGGACTTTGAGGTCGGTCATGAGGCGGACTCCTTGAACAACAGAACGGGGAGCGTCTGGGCGGACGGCACCCTAGATCGGGTAGTCCTTCACAATGCCGCGCGCGATCACCGTCTTCTGAATGTCGCTTGTGCCTTCAGCGATGACCATCAGTGGCGCATCGCGGTAATAGCGTTCGATCGGCAGTTCCTTGCTGTAGCCCACACCACCATGGATGCGCATCGCATCAAGGACGCACTCCTGCGCGATCTCGGTCGCGTAAAGCTTGGCGATACCCGCATCCAGGTCGCTCCGCACGCCCGAGTCCTTCTACCGCGCGGCATCCAGCGTGAGCAGGCGCGCCGCCCGGATTTTCGTGATCATCTCGGCCAGCCGGAGCTGCTGGGCCTGGTGCTCGAAGATCGGCTTGCCGAACGCCTCGCGCTTCTGCGCATAGCGGATCGAGTCATCGAACGCGGCCTGCGCCACACCGACGCCGCGGGCCGCCACGTTGATCCGCCCGACTTCGAGCGCGCTCATGATGTGCTGGAAGCCCCGGCCCTCGCTCCCGCCGAGCACCTGCGTGGCCGGTACACGGCAGTCGTCGAAGGTCAGTTCGGTGGTCTCGACGCCCTTGTAACCCAGCTTCTCCAGCCGCCGGCCGGCCGCGAACCCGGGTGTACCCGCGTCGACAAGGAAGGCGGTGATGCCCTTATGCCTCGGGTTCGCCGTGGTGTCGGTCTTGGTCATCGCCAGGTAGACGCCCGCGCGCTGGCCGTTGGTCACCCACATCTTCTGGCCGTTGATGATGTAGTCGTCGCCATCGCGGACCGCGGTCGTCTTGATGGCCTGGGCGTCCGAGCCCGCGTCCGGCTCCGTGATCGTCAGGGCGCAGCGGATCTCGGGCTCGACGAGCTTCGGCAGGTACTTCTGCTTCTGTTCCTCTGTCCCGTATTCACTGATGGCATATCCCACGAGCACGTGGGTATTGATGATGCCGGCGAGGCTCATCCAGCCGCGCGCCAGCTCCATGCAGACGCCCGCGTAGCATTCGAAGCTCAGGTCGAGGCCGCCATACGCCTCCGGGATCTTGATCCCGAAGAGGCCCATCTCCGACATCCCCTTCACCAGCGGATCCGGGAACTGGTCGGCGTGTTCGTATTCCATGGCGACCGGTTTGACTTCCCGGTCTACCCAGACGCCCACGTTCGAAACGATTTCCTGGGCAATCGGGTCGGTGATATCAGCGGCGTAATCTCGTGCCATTGGCGGTTCCTGCAGATCCGGTATTCGTGCCGTTCAGTATGGGCCAACCGACAAGTACTGACGACGAGAACGAGCCCGGCCGGATTGTGCAGGCATACGCCGGACGGCCTCGGAGCGCGGGAAGAGGGTAGCTGCTAGAATCCGGCGATGGTCGAGAAACCGAATCTCGTTCGGAGTTGCCGTCCAGGCCAGACAAGGACTCCCGCGTGAGCGAAATGCGCCCGTTTCCGGGTGGCGGGCCGCCGGGGATGGCCTCAAGCAAGCCCTCGTTCAGGGCGGCGCTTTCGGTCTTTGAGAACCGCAACTACCGCTTTCTTTGGACGTCGTCGCTCTTCTCCTTCACGGGCATGCAGATGCAGATGGTGGCCAGGGCGCTCCTCGCCTGGGAGCTGACCCAGTCCTTCGGCTCTGTGGGGCTCATTTCCCTCTCCTTCGGCCTCCCCATGCTGCTCTTCTCGCTGGTCGGAGGCTCCCTCGCCGACCGATTCGACAAGCGCAATCTCACGCTCATATCGATGGTGGCGACTGGCCTGCTCGCCCTGGTCAACGCGCTCATGCTGGTGACCGGGACAATCACCATCGGCTGGTTGTTCGTGCTGGGCCTCGCCGGCGGCACGTCGATGGCCCTGGGGATGCCTGCCCGCATGCCGCTGATGGCGCATGTGGTGGGCCCCCAAAACCTCATGGCTGCGATGGCGATGTCCAACTCCGCGATGAATGCGACGCGCCTCTTCGGCCCGGCCCTGGCTGGCGCCATGGTGGCGGCGTGGAACCTGGAGTCGGTCTACTTCCTCCAGACGGGCCTCTACGCCCTCTCCGTCCTCACCATGCTGGCTGTCCCCGCAGGCATCGGGCGGATACCCCTGGGTATGCGCCGCCAGAGCATGTGGCGCGAAATCGGCGACGGCCTCTCCTACGTCATCCGCGACCGGCAGTTGCGCATGCTGAACCTGATGATGTTCATGGTGGCGTTTTTCGTGATGCCGTACGTGATGCTTCTTGCCGGCTTCGTCCAGGAAGACCTCGGGAAGGGCGAGCGCGAGTACGGGCTGCTGCAGTCCGTCTCCGGGGCCGGTGCACTCATCGCATCCCTCGCGATTGCCAGCCTGACCGCCTACGACCGTAAAGCGCTGCTCCAGTGGGGGGCGGGCATCCTTGGCGGCCTTAGTCTCATCGGGCTGGCCCTGGGCTCGGAGGCATTCGGGTTCGTGGGCGCGCTGGGCGCAACGCTCGTGCTCGGCCTCGCCCTGACCGTGTACCAGACCGTGAACAGCACCCTGACCATGGACGCGGCGAGGCCCGAGATGTACGGGCGCGTCATGAGCATCAGTATGCTGAGCTTCAGCGCGATGCCACTCATGGCCTGGCCGCTCGGCCAGCTCGCCGACGGGATCGGTGTCACCAACATGTTCATGGGCCAGGGACTGCTGGTCATCGGGTTCCTGCTGGTGATGGGGATTGCCCGGCCCGCCTACACCTTCGGCCGGACGCCACCGGCAGCCCAACCGGTCGAGCATTCCCAATGGGGTGCGAGGCCGCCCCAGCGCGACGAAGATGAACGGGCCTTACCCGCCAGCGGAGGACGATAGCCAGACCGCCTGGGCCGCTACTGGACTTTGGTGACTCTGCTTTCGAGGATCTCCTCCGACTCGAACACCTCCTCGTGGCCGTCCTTGAAGACAAGGATCAACGACGAGGAAACGACGAACCCGGCCTCCTCCTGCACGAGCCAGACACTTCTGACGTCCATCACGTCCTGGAAGTCCTCCGGGCGGCCATCCGAGCCCTGGATCAAGCTCCCTCGAACGATGGCGTCCACCGGCCCCGTCGACTCGTAGCGGCTGACGCGCTCGCCCTCGTATTCAGTACTGCCCGTCCGGGCTGCGCCGAATTTCGAGAGCATGGCACCCCAACCCCCGGCCGGACCCGCGTATTCCTTGCCGCACTCAATCGCCTCAAGTCCGGGCCCCGGTGCAGCCGGGAGCTCCCGGAACCGGTTCTCGTCCGTGACCATGATTCCCGGACGCGGGAAGAACTCCAGCACGTTCTCATCGCGCGTGGTCCGGGTCTCGTACCACGGGATGCCCGTGGCGTTGTCGGTCACGGTCGTCGTGGCCGAAGGCTCGCAGTTCGCGTCGACGCTGATCACGATCGTGCGGAGCGCGTCGAGCGGCGGCAGCATGGAAATCTCCCCGCCGGCAGCCTGGGCCGGTGGGGTGGGACCGCGTTTGACATGCCGGATCACCACCCGGTAGGAGCTGGACGGAGCAACCGGGTCCCAGGATTCGAACCTGCCGGGTTCGCCGTTGTCCGCCGGCGTCGCACTGTCGCGCATCAGGAAGAACGCAATACCGGCGGCGGCCACGACCAGCCCGGAGACCAACGCAACCACGGGCCGGGACCGGAATCGCCACATTGCCGCCCTCCTGATCGTTCTGACCCCCGCAAGGCGGCGCCCGCCGGGCACGCCTAGCTGATTGTCTTCATGCCCTCGCGCGGCGCCCCCACCAGGATTGCCATGTTTCCGTCCGGGTGGCGGTTCTCATACATCAACTGGTGGCACTCGCCCGTCTGGTCGAACGAGAACGTGCGCGAGAGCGCCGGTTGAACCTTGCCCTCGATGACAAGCTTGTTGAACGCGTAGGCCTGGTCGTCGTTGGCGAAGTGCGAACCCTGGAGGCGCTTCTGGCGCATCCAGAGGTACCGCAGGTCCACGTCGGCGTTGTACCCGGTCGTGCCGGCGCAGATGACCACCATGCCGCCCGTATCGCACACGAATTGCGAAGTGGGAATAGTGTCCTGGCCGGGGTGTTCGAAGACGATCCGGGGGCTGCGGCGCTCACCGAGGACGTCCCAGATGGCCTTGCCGAAGGCGCGGGCGCCAACGGTGAACTTGTTCATTTCCTCGCTCTCCCAGTGGGGCAACCGGCCCCAGTGGTCGAAGTTCTTGCGGTTGACGCAGCCGACCGCACCGAGGTTCGTGCAGAACTCGAACTTGGATTCGTTCGAGACGACCGCGACGGGCCTGGCGCCGGCCTGGGCCGCCAGCTGGATGGCCATCGAGCCGAGCCCGCCGGCGCCGCCCCAGACGAGCACCACGTCGCCTTCGCGCACGGAGTGCGGCGGCCATCCGAAGAGCATCCGGTATGCGGTCGAGCCGACGAGGGTGGGCGCTGCAGCCGCCTCCCAGGTCAGGTGTTTCGCCTTGGGCATGCACTGGTGCGCCTGGACCTTCGTGAACTGTGCGAACGATCCCCAGGTGGTCTCGTATCCCCAGATCTTGAAGCTCGGGCTGAACATCGGGTCTTCGCCCGAGACGACCTCGGGCGCGTGGATGTCCCACGAGCCGCAGTGGACAACGACTTCGTCCCCAACCTTCACGTTGGTGACTGCCGGGCCCGTCTTCCAGACGATACCCGAGGCGTCGGACCCTCCGATGTGGTGGTCCCCGGGGTCCCCGCCCTTCTGGCGCGCCGCGATCACATCAACCGGACTACCGAGGCCCGCCCAGACGTTGTTGTAGTTCACGCCGGCCGCCATCACGTACACAAGCACGTCGTCCGGGCCGATTTCTGGCGTTTCGATCACTTCGGTCTGGAATGCCTGGTTCGGCTGACCGTAACGGGACTGGCGGATTACCTGGGCGTGCATCTTTTCCGGCACATGGCCCAGCGGGGGTGCTTCGCCGATGGGGTAGAGGTCCTTCAGGGTGTCGGTGGTCATTGCGTCAGTGCTCCTCGGGCGCCGGCTTGCGCGGCATCTCTTCGCGGGGTGCGGCGGGCCGCATGTGTGCCGCGATGATACCCCAGCCCTATCGACCGGTAAACGCGATCAACGTCCAGCCATAGTCTGCGACTATAGCTCGGGCATGCCGACCTCCCGGCCGTCCCGCGCGCTCCGGTAGCAGGCGTCTACTACCTCGTGCGCCGCGAGCGCGGTCCGGAAGTCCGGGAACGCCGGACGGCCCTCGTGCACGCAGCGGAGGAAGGCGTAGTCCTCGTACATCCCGGCGCGGGCCAGGCCGGCCTCAGATTCCGCGAGGCCGGTGATCCCGACGTAACGATCGAAAACTTGCTCGGTGGGCATTTCCTGCACCGGCCCCGTCCGCCCCTGGTAGCGGATCGGCCCGAGGAAGTCGTGGTCGGTGGCAAAGTATCCGCCTTCGAAAAACACTTCCAGGTGTCGCGTCGACGGCCGGTCGTCGAGCGAGTGCCAGACGGACGAGAGGGAGGTCTGGTGGCCGGCGGCATGTTGGAAGGTCGCGATGGCGACATCTTCGACGCCCTCGTGGCCCGTGGTGTGGCGCGTGTGGCAGCGGACGGCGGTGATATCGCCGAACAGCCAGCGGAAGAGGTCGACGTCGTGGATGGAGTGTTCGATGAGGGTCCCGCCGCCGGCCCGCTCGAAGCTGCCACGCCAGCTGCTACCGTAGTGCCCCCGGATCGGGAAGAACTGGTCGTCTCGCAGGTGCGCGGTCAGCAGCGGCCCGAGCCCCGGCGCCGACATCATCTCCTTTATGACGGTGAAGACGGGCGAATAGCGCAGCACCAGCCCGACCTGGTTCACCACCCCGGCGGCCTCAACCGCCTCCACCATTCGCCGCACCTCGGCCAGGGTCTTGGCAAGCGGCTTCTCGCAGAACACGTGGAGCCCGCGTTCAGCCGCACTGACGACCAGGTCCGGGTGCTCGGCGGTCTCGGTACAGATGTAAACCGTGTTGAGCCCGGGGAGTCCGAACACCTCTCCCGGGTCATTGGCGACCACCCGGGATCCGGTAATGGCCGCGAACGAGCCGGCCCGGTCCAGGTCGCGGTCGCAGACGGCGGCGTACTCGCCGGGGACGAGTTCGGAGCGGAGCGAGCCGCGGATGTTGCGGGAGTGGAAGCGGCCGATGTGGCCGCAGCCGATGAGGCCGACGACGGGGATTGGCACGGGACCTCGCGGAAGGACGATTTTGCGCGCATTTTACGCGGCGCTTGCGCCAACCTGGCGAACGAGTCCTCCACCCGGGCAACACTTTGTCCCGGCCGCTGGCGGAAGGAATCACCTGGGGGCGCAAGTGACCTTCCGCTGGCGGTCGATTTGCTTCCCGGCAAGCCTGCGTCCGGCGCTCTCTTTCCCCTTCCTGGCGCTTTGTTCGCTTTCGGGGCCCGTGCTATAGTCGGCCCCGTCCCTTAAGGACGAATTTCACAAACGGCTCCGGCGTGCTCTACGAATACGGTCACATCGGCATCCTCGTTCTCATCGCATTGATCTTTCCGGTTGGTGCGCTGGTTACCTCTTGGGCGCTCCAGTTCGTGAATATTCGTCCCACGAGCAAGCCCGATGTCGTCCGCGACGACATTTACGAATGCGGCCTCCGGACCGAGGGACCGAGCCTCGTCCAGTTCAATTTCCGCTTTTATTACATCGCCCTGCTGTTTGTGTTGCTCGATGTGGAAATCGTCTTCCTCTTCCCGTGGGCGCTCGTGTTCGACGAGGTCGGCTGGGCGGGCTACGGGAAGGGCATGCTCTTCATTGGCACGTTCGTGATCGGCGGCATTTACGCCTGGCGGAAGCGCGCGCTGGAGTGGCGGTTGTGACCCGCGAGCTCAGCGGCCCTGAGGCCGCCAGCCTTGCTGAAGCGGCCGTGCCTGGCTCTGTCGACCGGACGACGGACGCAGCTTGCTATCTCAAGTCCGACCACCTGGTTGCCACGCTCGAAGCGCTGAAGACCAGCCCCGAGGCGGACCTGGTCCACCTGACGAACCTCTGCGGCGTGGACTTCTGGGATCACTTCGAAGTCGTCTACCACGTCCAGTCGTTCGACAAGAACCAGATCGCGCTCTTCAAGGTCGACGTGCTGGACCGCGAAGCGCCGGTCGTGCCCAGTGTGGTGCCTGTCTTCCACGGCGCCTGGATGCAGGAGAACGAGACCTACGACCTCTTCGGCATCAAGTTCGAAGGACACCCAAACCTCTACCGGATCCTGCTCTGGGAGGGCTACCCGGGCTGGCCGCTTCGAAAAGACTTCCTCTCCATGCCCGGCGGCCTCCAGCCCGGCCTGGGCGAGTTCGCCGGTGTCAGCCACCGCCAGGAACCGCCCATGAAGGTGCTCGAATGACCGACGTCATCAAGAGTGAGCCGTTCGTCATCAACATCGGGCCCCAGCACCCATCCACTCACGGTGTGTTCCGGATCCGCGCGACCGTTGACGGCGAAAAGGTGATCGATGCCGAAATGGTCATGGGGTATCTCCATCGTTCGATGGAGAAGCTCGCCGAAGAGCGCACCTACACCCAGAACATCCCGTTCACCGACCGGACCGACTACCTGAGCAGCATGTCGAACAACCTCGGCTACTGCCTGGCGGCGGAAAAGCTCGCCGGCATTGAGGTGCCGGCCCGCGGCGACGCCATCCGCGTCATCATGGCCGAACTTCAGCGCCTCGCCAGCCACTGTATGGCCGTCGGCGCCTTCGCCAACGACACCGGCGCCTGGCAAACGCCCGTCATGTGGTGCTTCCGCGAACGCGAGAAGATCCTGGACATCTTCGAGGTCACTTCCGGCGCCCGCCTGACCTGCAATTACATGCGCATCGGTGGTGTCGCATTCGACCTGCGTCCAGCCTTCGAGCCGATGGTCCGGAAGGTCCTCGCAGACCTCCCGCCGTTCATCGAGGAGATGGAGCAACTGCTCACCGGGAACGAGATTTTCGTCAGCCGCACCCGGGGTGTCGGTGTGCTCAGTCCCGAACTCGCGACGAACGCCAGCTTGAGCGGCCCCATGCTTCGCGGAAGCGGCATCGCCTGGGACCTCCGCAAGGCCGACCCATATTGTGGTTACGAGCAGTACGACTTCGACATCCCCATCGGCTACCAGGGCGACAGCTACGACCGCTTCATCGTGCGCCTCGAAGAGATGCGCCAGAGCGTGAAGATCATCCAGCAGGCGCTCGATGGCCTCCCCTCGGGCCCGTTCCGCACTGAAGTGCCGCTCGCGCTCCGCCCGCAAAAAGGTGAGGCCTACGCCCGCATCGAGAGCCCTCGCGGCGAGCTCGGCTATTACCTGGTGAGCGATGAGGGTCCCTCGCCCTACCGGTTCCACATCCGGCCGCCGTCGTTCATCAACCTCTCCGCACTAAAAGAGATGACCGTCGGCGGTACGGTCGCCGACGCGATCGTCGTCCTCGGTTCGATCGACATCGTGGTGGGGGAGATCGACCGATGACGCCCTTCCTCGCGACCGACAACTGGTACGACCTTCGCGACCTTGCCAACCTGTCCCGCGAAATCCTCGAAGCGGCCGACAAGATCCTGCCATTTGGCGTGGTCTACCTGTTGGCGGCGGTCATCGGCTTTGTCGCGAGCTTCCTCATCTTCGTGCTGCCGTCGCAGCTGTTCGTCGGCGTCTACGGCGAGCGGAAGCTCATCGGCCGCATCCAGTCGCGCTACGGCCCGAACCGCGTCGGCCCATTCGGACTCCTGCAGCCAATCGCCGACGCGATCAAGCTGATGCAGAAAGAGGCGCTCACTCCGACGCGCTCGGATCGGCTGGTGATGTACGTCGCGCCGATCTTCTTCGTGGCGCCCGCGGTGCTCCTGTTCGCGGTCATCCCCTTTGGCCCGAACATGATCTTCGCCGACATTCCGGTGAGCCTGATGTACTTCCTCGCGATCTCCTCACTGCCTGTGCTGGCGAACTTCATGGCGGGCTGGAGCGCGAACAACAAGTACAGCCT
>CAUJEQ010000231.1 GCA_963169135.1 Chloroflexota bacterium | reverse complement strand
ACGGGTTGCCCCATGAGTGCCCCCGTCGGAGTAGGCCGCAGCACACGGTGAACCAGCACCGGCAGGCCCGTACTCCGGAAGTTGACCGCATGGTATGCGCGCCTTTACTGAAGAGGTATCAGGGAGTTCCCGAACAAATCGGCCTCAGGGACGGGTCCGCCGAATCTGGCTGACCACGCCGAAACGCAGACGTAATGTGCTACTCGGCGGCGATCATCGGGATCGAAGCGCGCGGCACAATCGGGGGTGGCGTGGGGATTGGAGTGGGAGACGGCGTCGGAATAGCAGTAGGAGTGTGAGTGGGCGCGACGGCCGCGGCCACTACCGAGTCGTCGTACATGCCGAAGTTGGCTGTCCAGGCCGTACCAATCCGGCCGATGCCCACCACCTGGTAGTTCCCCAGGATGGCCGCCCTGTGCCCGGGTGAGTTCAGCCAGGCGTTCACCACGCTTTGGGCACTCCCGAACCCCCAGGCAATGTTCTCGCCCGCTCCGCCTCCGTAGCCACAGTCCTGTGCCCGCTGGCTCGGCATTCGGCCCAGAGAATCCGTGTGCGAGAAGGTGCTTCCGGACGCCGACGGGTCGGCGGACTTCCACGCCGCTGCGCGATTCAGGTTCGGCGAGACCTTGTAGGGCGCCAGCCCGCTCTGCGCCCGGGCCTGATTGAAGAGTTCGACAACCTGGAGTTCCTGCGCGTCCAGTTCCGCCGTGCTCGTGTCGCAGTTGGTCAGCGCCATTGCCGGCAGCGATTGGCTCGCGCCCCACGCCATCGAGAACACACCGGCGGCGGCAGCACCCAGGGTGGCCAGCAGCATCAGGCGTCGAAACATATGCACCCCGCGGCCCGGAAATTCCCCGCTCCCCACCGCGTTATGGTCACCCTAGCCCGCGTTTTGCTAACCGGGAACCCACCCCACCGCTCCGCCGCGACGGTTTACCGACAATTTACGGCGCGCCGGGCTGGCGCTAACCCGCCTTCCGCAGCCCTGCCTGCCCGAAGAACCGTGCCGGGCCCCGCGGCACTTCCTCGTTCGTCCCCACCTCAGCTGGCTCCATCCAGCAGGTGCCCTCCGGGGCCACATGCCCCTCCCGGTCGAACACCCCCGCCAGGCCCTCGCGAGCCAGCCGCAGGTTGTGCGCAATCGCGCCCGCGCTGTCGTCCAGCTTCCACGGCGAGTTCCCTGAGAGGTCCGGCCGGATCACCCGCACCGGCAGCTGCCGCGAAAGGCACGTCTCCACCGCCCGGGTCGTCGCCGTCGAGAGGATGCTGAACGACTGGCGCAGCACGCCCAGCGCCGTCTTCGGCCGCGCCTGGGGCGGCAATGGCGTGAGGTCGATCGCCAGGATCTCCGTCGCCCCCATCTCGAAAGCGGTCGTCATATCGACCGTCGCGGTCACGCACCCGTCGACGAACTGGTCGCCGCCCACCGTCACCGGCTGGAACACGCCGGGGATAGCGGTCGAGGCCAGTACCGCTCGCGGGATGCTTCCCGCCCGGAACACGTGCTTCGCACCCTTCGTGAGGTTCGTGGCGACCACCGCCAGCTCGAGCTCAGTGTCTTCGAATCGCGCGCGGCTCATGTGCTCGCGGACCAGCCGGGGCACCACCTCGTTCGAAGCGATGCTCTGGGGGTGGTGCAGGAGGCTCGCCGCGATTTTGACCGGGTGCCAGCGGACGAGCGCCAGCTCGTCCAGCGACAGCCAGATCCGCAGCAGTTCCACCGGCCGCTCCGGGTGGAGCGCGAACCATGCGCCGTTCAGCGCGCCCACGCTCGTGCCCACCACCATCCGCGGCCGGAACCCGAGGTCCCAGGCGGCCAGCATGTAGGCCGCCTGGATGACGCCATAGGCGCCGCCGCCGCCCAATACCAGGGCCGGTCTCGGGGTATCCACCGGTGGAGACTCGTCCGAAGGCATCGCGTTTCCTCATGGCGATCATCGGCGCGCCCCTCCCGGCGGAGTAGCCCCTCGCCGCGACAGCGCCGCCGCCCCGCTGCCTGTACCCTTACTCCGTGGCGAAGGCGACCCGCATCTACCTCGCTCGGCACGGCCAGACGGTGACCAACCGCGAGGGACGCTTCTGCGGCCATGCCGAGACCGAGTTGACCGATCTCGGCGTCGAACAATCGCGTACCCTTGCCGTCCGCCTCGAACGCGCCCCCATCACCGCCTGCTACACCTCAGACTTCACCCGTGCCATCCGCACCGCCGCCGTCGCGCTCGGAGAACGCGGCGTGGCTCCCCGCCCCGACCCCGACCTGCGCGAGCTCCACTACGGCGAATGGGAGCTCGAACGCGAAAGCGCCATCCGCAGGCGCTACCCCGAACAGCACCGCCTCATGCGCGAGGAAGACCCCGCCTGGCGGCCCCCCGGCGGCGAGTCCGTCGCCGAAGTCCGCCAACGCACGTCGCGCGCGCTCGACCGCATCGTCCATGCGCACAAGGGGCGGGACGTGCTGGTCGTTTCCCACGGCACCGCTATCAACTGCCTGCTTTCGACCGTGCTCGGCATGCCCGAAAGCCACGTCTTCCGGCTCGACGTGACCAATTGCGCTCTCACCGAGATCGAAGAGCGCGCCGGCCGCCTCTACGTCGTCCGTCTCAACGACAGCTCCCACCTGGCCGGGCTTTCGTGATCCGCCCCCCCGCACGGCTGATAGGCCCACGGGGCGCAGCGTGATCCCCGTCGGCGATAGCCCCCGCTCCGGACGTGTGCCCTGGGTGAACTATCTGATCATCCTCGCCAACGTTGCCGCCTTCCTGTTCATGCTTACGCTATCGACGGACATCGCCCCGACGAACCGCCAGGCCCTCCGCGACTTCGATGAACAGACCGCCGGAGTCTGCTACGGCTTCGAAACCCGTCCATCCGATGCCGATCGCTTCATCTGCACCTGGGCGTTCCAGCCAAAGGAGTTCTTCGACACCCTCCAGGGCGATTCGGGGCTCACTGGAGAGGCCCGTTGGCAGGCCATCGTTTCCATCGTCGTTGCGATGTTCATGCACGGCAGCTGGCTCCACATCATCGGCAACATGCTCTTTCTCTGGGTGTTCGGCGATAACGTCGAGGATCGCATGGGCCACCTCGGCTACCTGGTGTTCTTCCTGGCCGCGGGCGCCGTCGCGTCGCTCCTGCAGGGCATCATGGACCCGGTGAGCGTCGTACCGGTCCTCGGCGCGAGCGGCGCCGTCGCGGGCGTGCTGGGGGCCTACATCGTCTGGTACCCCAACGCGACCGTGAACGTGGTCATTCCCTTCTTCATCCTCATCTTCATCCCCATCCCTATACCGGCGTTCATCATGATCGGGCTCTGGTTCCTCCAGAACCTCCTCTCCGGCTACGCCACCATTTCCGAGGCCGCGGGAGACACCCAGGGCGTGGCCTGGTTCGCCCACATCGGCGGCTTCCTCTTCGGCGCGCTCCTGGTCGCCCTCTTCCTCCGCAACGCCGGCCGCCGCCGCGCGCCCCCGGAGTGGTAGTCGCCGGGGCTCCTGGCCGGAACAGAATCAACAGGGAGGCGCAGAGGCACGGAGGATCTCTCGAGTGATGCGCCCCGCCATGCGTATATGTGACAACCAACAGCTGGGATCCCCCCCAAGAACCCTCTGCGTCCTCCGCGCCTCTGTGTTCCTCCTCGTGGGCAACCGGGTTTGGCGCCTTGGCGGTCCAATCCCTACCCTTCAATCCATGGCCGAACAGCGCATCCCCTTCGTCAAGGTCGAACTCGATGACTCCGATGTTGCGGCCGTCGAAGGAGTGCTCCGCAGCGGCTGGCTCACCACCGCCGGCCAGGTGAAGGCCCTCGAGGAAGACCTCGCGGCCTACACCGGCGCGAAGTTCGTCAACGCCGTCAACTCAGCTACCGCCGCCATGCACCTTGCCCTTGCTGCCTGGGACCTTGGCCCCGGCGATGAAGTGATCACCACCCCCTACACCTTCACCGCCACCGCTAACGTCGTCATCCACTGTGGCGCCACGCCCGTCCTCGTCGACGTCCGCGAAGCCGATGCCAACATCGACCCGGAGGCGATCGAGCGCGCCATCACGCCCCGCACCCGGGTCATCCTCCCCGTGCACATCGCCGGCGAGCCCTGCGACATGGACGCCATCATGGATATCGCCCGCCGCCACCGCCTGAAGGTGCTCGAAGATGCCGCCCACGCCATCGGCACCCTCTACCGCGGCCGCCCCATCGGCAGCGTCAGCGACGCGGCCGCCTTCAGCTTCTACGCCAACAAGACGATGACCACCGGTGAAGGCGGCGCCCTCGCAACGGACGACGAGCAGCTCAGCGCCCGCGTCCGCCGCCTGACGCTCCACGGCATGTCGAGGGACGCCTGGAACCGCTACGACGCCGGCGGCAGCTGGCGCTACGACATCCAGGAGTTCGGTTTCAAGGACAACCTGACCGACATCGCCGCGGCCCTCGGCCGCAGCCAGCTCACCCGGCTCGAATCGTTCATCGAACAGCGCACCCGCGTGGCCCAGCGCTACTTCGCGAACCTGCGCGATGAAGAGCACCTCATCCTGCCCGCCTTCAACGAAGAGCACCGCCACCCGTGGCACCTCTTCATGGTCCGGGTCCGCAACGAGAGCTCCCCTGTCCAGCGCGACGACGTCATCCGCCAGCTCGCTGAGCGTGGCGTCGGCACCTCGGTCCACTTCATCCCCCTCCACTACCACACTGCGTATCAGAAGCTTGGCCGCTGGCAGAAGGGCGACTTCCCGGTCGCCGAGCGCTTCTTCGAAGGCGAAATCAGCCTCCCGATGTACCCCGGCCTCAGCGATGCCGAGGTCGATGAGGTTTGCGCCGCCTTGCGCGAAATTCTCCACCCCTGAGACGCGGTCCATGGTCCTGGCTCCCGCGCCTGCCGATGGTTTGCATGCGAGTTTTGCCGTTGGAACGGGCGCCTCGCACAATGAATCGACCCGAATAGAGGAAGAGGTAGGTCCCAATGCGCCAAACCGCCCTGGTAGGACGGGTGATGTTGCTGGTTGCCGCGCTTCCGCTCGCCGCGTTCATCGCGGCCTGTGGTGGCGGTGGCGCCGAAAAGGTCGATGCCGAAAAGTGGGTCGACGCCCTGTGCGAGGCCGCCGCCGATTTCGACAAGGCCCGCGATAACACCGGCGCCGCGTTCGAAGAAGTCGACCTCACCGATACGAAGGGCGCGAAGGAAGCCTACGCTGGCGCCATCGGCGAGCAGAAGGATGTCCAGAAGGACTTCCGCGCCGCCTTCGACAAGATCGGCGAACCCGACATCAAGGGCGGCGACAAGGTCGTCAAAGCCTTCGAAGAGCAGTTCAAGGAAAACGATGCGAAGACTGACGAAGTTGGCGACCTCGTTGCCGGCATCGATAACGACGACGACTTCGTGGAAGAGTTCCTCAAGATCATCGACAACCTCGAAGAACCCGACTTCCGCGGCCGGCTCGAGAAGGTAGCAAACGACTACCCGGACGTCGACGAGATCATCGACCTCATTGAAAAGGACCCCGATTGCACCCGGGTGATCTTCAGCGAGGAGGAAGCCGCCACCGTCGATCCCGAACCCTCACCGACCCGAACCACCTCCAGCGGGCCCGCGGTGACCACCAATGAGAAGTGGGTCGCCGGCATCTGCACGTCACTCACTGGCTGGGTCGCAGACCTCGAAAGCGCAAACACCGCACTGCAGTCGAAGATCGATGACGCGGCCAGCGCCGAAGACCTGAAGAAGCTGCTGGTCGCGTTCCTCAAGGATGGCCAGGCCGAGACCGTGAACCTCCGCCGCGAAATCACCGCGCTCAAGAAGCCCGACGTCAAAGACGGCGATGCTATCCACAAGATCTTTGTCGATGCCACCGTCGATCTCGTGAAGGTGTTCGACAACCTGGTCGGCGAGGCCGAACGGCTCGATGCCAGTTCGCTCGCGAAGGTCACCGAAGACCTGGACCGCTTCGTCGACGGTGTCGATGGCGCCTTCGACGAGGTCGCCCAGTCGTTTGATGCGCTCGACCAGTACGACCCCCAGGGCCTCGACGAGCTCTTCCAAACCCGCCCGGAGTGCCAGGGGCTCTAATCCCGGCAGGTATCGTGATCCGAACGGCCGTGCCACCTGGCACGGCCGTTCCGTTTGCCACGGGGCCGTGCGGTCCGGCGTATACTCCGCCGGCATGAGCCAGGCGCCTACGTTCGAGACCGACTCCGAGCTACTGAAGCTGGCCCAGGGGCTGCGCGACGCCCTTGGCGCCCCTGCCCCCGTTGCCCAGTCACGCAGGGTCATCGCCGGGTCTCGCGGCAAGGCCCGCCTCTATTACTACCCGCCGAAAGACGGCGGCCGCTTCAAGACGCCCGTTGTGCTCTTCCCCTACCTCGGCATCAGCCGCCCCTACATCTTCGACCTTCGCCCGGGCGAGTCGTTCGCCGAATTCCTCTACGAACAGGGCATCCCGTTCTACCTCACCGATTGGGGCGTCTTCGGCCCTGAAGACCGCGACATGGGCATGGACGACGTCATCGGCGACATGATCCCGGCCCTTATCCGCCAGGCCATCCGCCACTCCGGCGCCGATGCCGTCACCGCATTCGGCTACTGCATGGGCGTCCCGATGACCGTCTCCTCCCTCGCGGCCCACCCGGACCTCCCGGTGAAGAACCTGCTGGCCATGGTTGGGCCAATCGACTTCTCCATCGGCGAGTTCCCGCGTATGACCGACGACGACAAGTTCGACGTGGACGCGATTGTCGAGACGTTCGACATGATGCCCGCCGAGTTCATCAGATCCGGGTTCAAGATGCTGAACCCCATGGGCGACCTGAACCAGGCCCAATCGCTCATCCAGAATGTTGCGGACCACAACTGGCTGGTCAGCTACAAGGCGATGAATCGCTGGGCGAGCGAATGGATGCCCCTTCCGAAGCAGTTCTTTCGCCAGTGGGTGCGGCACTTCTACCAGCGCAACGAATTGGTGCAGGGCAAATTCCGTGTCTGGGGCGAGGAGGTCAACCTCCGCGATGTGAAAGCTCCCTTGCTCTGCATCGGCGCCACAAAGGACGAGATCGTCCCGGTGGATGCGGCCCGTGCACTGGTCGACCACGCCGGAAGCCAGGACAAGCGGTTCCTCGAACTCGAAGGCGGCCACATCTCCGTCATCGCCGGGCGCCGTGCGAAGCAACAGGTCTGGCCCGCGATCCTCGACTGGCTTCGTGAACACGATTAGCAGGGTGTTGAAAATCGATATTGCGTAGGCATGTGATCACTTATCCTCTGGGCGAGGGGGTGATCACATGCGCGGATCGGCTGAGCGTCAGGCCAAGATGCTTCTCGGAGTGACGACCGAGGACTTTATTCCTCCAGATCACCCCATCCGCCGGGTGCGCAAGCTGATCGACAACGTGCTCGTGGCGCTGTCACCCAAGTTGACGGCGATGTACGCGCCTACAGGCCGGCACTCGACTCCGCCGGAGCACCTGATCAAGGCCACCCTACTCATGGCCTTCTATTCCATCCGCTCCGAGCGCCAGTTCTGCGAACGCCTCCAGTACGACCTGCTCTTCAAGTGGTTCCTCGGTCTCAATATCAGCGATGACGCCTTCGACCACTCCACCTTCTCCAAGAACCGCCAACGCCTGCTCAAGCACGACCTCGCCCAGGGCCTCCTCGGTGAGGTCGTCCGCGAAGCCCGTCAGCGCAAGCTGATCAGCGAGGATCACTTCACTGTCGATGGGACGCTGCTCCAGGCCTGGGCGTCGCAGAAGAGCGTGCGTCCACGCAATGAGGAGGGCCCGCCGCCGGGCGATGGTGGCCGTAACCAGTCGGTCGACTTCCACGGACAGCGCCGCACGAACGAGACCCACGCCTCGACCACCGACCCGGAGGCGAAGCTGGCACGCAAAGGGCGGGGACAGGAGACCCGCCTGGCCTATGCCGGGCACATCTTTATGGAGAACCGCAACGGCATCATCCTCGACCTGCTGGTGAACCAGGCCACAGGCACGGCCGAACGGGATGCAGCCATTGAGATGCTCGATCGGCGAAAGCCGCCGCGGAAACGGACGACGCTGGCCGGCGACAAGGGATACGACACGAAGGCCTTCGTCGCAGCACTGCGCGAGCGTGGCGTCACCCCGCACGTCGCCCAGAACACTTCGAACCGGCGGAGCGCCATCGACAGACGCACGACCAGGCATCCCGGCTATGCGATCAGCCAGCGCGTGCGTAAGCGCATCGAAGAGTGCTTTGGCTGGATGAAGACGACTGGCGGAGGACGCAAGCTGCGCTACATCGGCAAAGCCAAGAACCAGCTCTGGGCCACCTTCACCGCCATCGCCTTCAACCTCGTCCGGATGGCCAATCTGGAGGCGCAGGCAGCGTAGCCTGGAAGCTGCCGAGCTGGTCGTAGGCCGAAGCCCGGCAGCCCTCAACCACCCAAACCGGTGTTCCCTGCCCACCTGGAGCGGTCACCAGTCACCTCGACCATCCTTCTGCAGCCATCTGGTGGCATGCGCCCAGCTGCGCACCCACTCTTCAACGGCCTGTTAGGGCCAGGGCCGCCGGGCTACTTGTGCTTTTTCGCTGGTTTTGCCTTCTTCACCGCGGCGGGCGCCTGGGTCTCGCTGAGCTTCGCGAGCGCGTCATCGATCCGGTCCAGCCGCAGGAGAATCGTGTGCACCTGGTCCATCAGCCGCTGGAACTCGGCCAGCGGCACCGCGCCGGCGGCCTCTACCATCGGCCCAAACGTCTCTCGCGCCGCCCTGGCCAGGTTCGCCCGGGTGGCCACGTAGGTCTTGCCCGCCTCGTCGGCCGCGGCCTGCCCTTCTGCTGTCCCGAGGAACGCATCGAAACCCTTGCCAAGCGAGGCAATGAACTGGTCGTTGAGTGTTTTCCACTGGGACATCAGGTCGGTTAGGCTCGGCGGCTGCGTCATGCTGCGCATCTTACACGACCGCTGTGCCCTAACCCGGAGCCGGGCGTAGTATCGACTCCATGGTCGGCAGGCAGTTCCAATGGGCGACTGCTGACCGGCTCGGGTTGCTCACCCGGCAACGGCTGTTGCGGTCCGCCTGGCTCGGAGTTGTCATTGGGCTCGTGGCCGGGGGCGGCGCGATCGTGTTCTACGAAGGCATCGACTTCGCAACGGAACACCTGCTGGGCAACCTCGCCGGTTATCATCCCCCGGCGCCACTCGGCGAAGGCTCACAGGACTGGAGTGGGCCGTCGCGGCGCTGGGTGCTTCCGCTTCTCCTCGGGGCGGGAGGGCTCCTTTCGGGCCTGATCGTCTGGTTGTTTGCGCCCGAGGCCGAAGGCCACGGCACCGACGCCGCCATTGATGCTTTCCACCACAAGGGCGGGCGCGTCCGCCTCCGCGTCGTCCCCGTGAAGCTTGTCGCATCGATCCTCACCATCGGGTCCGGTGGGGCCGCCGGCCGTGAGGGTCCCACCGCCCAGATCGGCGCCGGCTTCGGCTCCTTCATCTCCGACCGTCTCCACCTTGAGCCCGCCGAACGCCGGCGGGCGCTCGCCGCCGGCATGGGCGCCGGCATCGGCGCCATCTTCCGGGCACCTCTCGGTGGCGCGATGATGGCCGCCGAGATCCTCTACAAACACGACTTCGAAGCCGACATCATCCTCCTTGGGCTCATCTCATCGATCGTCGCCTACTCCGTCTTCGGCGCCTACACCGACTACACACCCGTCTTTGGCGGCGCCGGGTCGTTCTCGTTCACCCATCCGTCGGAGCTGCCGTACTTCGCGGCCCTCGGGATTGCCTGCGGGCTCTTCGGCCTTGCCTATGCGCGAACGTTCTACGGAGTCACCAACATCTTCAAGAAGGTACCTGTCCCCACCTGGACAAAGCCAGCCATCGGCGGCGTGCTCGTCGGCGGCATCGGCATGGCCGCCCCGGAGGCCATCCACGTCGGCTACGGCTGGGTCCAGCAGGCATTCACCCGCGAAGGCGTGATGGAGTTCTCGCCCTGGCTCCTGCTCCTGCTCCCGGCCGTGCGTATCGTCACAACCTCGCTCACCGTCGGCTCGGGCGGCTCCGGCGGCATCTTTGGCCCCGGAATGGTCATCGGCGGTCTGATCGGGGCCGCCTACTGGCGCATTGGGCATGAGTTGCCCGGCTTCCCCCAGGAACCCGGCCCTGTCGTCATCATCGGGATGACCGCCATGTTCGGCAGCATCGCCCACGCGCCCCTCGCCATGCTCCTCATGGTTGCCGAAATGACCGGCAATCTCTCGCTTCTGGGCCCGGCGATGATCGCCGTGGCCATCGCCACGCTCCTGGTTGGCGATGAGAGCATCTATCGCAGCCAGGTCGCCACCCGCGCGGACTCCCCCGCGCACCGCCACCGCTTCGCGTTCCCGTTGCTCACCGCCCTCCCGGCCGGCCGCGCCGCCATTCCCGTCCCGGTCGTCGACCGCGGCGCGGCGCCCGCAGAGGTCCTGGCCGCCATGGAGACATCCCGCGTCCACCACGCCATCGTCAGGCGTGACGACGGCTCCCTCGGCGAGGTCCTCGCCACCGACCTGCGCGACCCGGGCGTCGTAGGCACCGCAGGTTCGCTCAGCCGGCCCCTTCCCGCATCCGTCCAGGCTGACTGGCCCCTCGACCGCGCCCTCGATGTCTTGAACGAATACGATCGGCGCTGGCTCCCCGTCGTCGACGGCCCGGGAGGTGAAGTGCTGGGTTCCATCGACGCGCGCACCCTCCTCCGCTCCTACCGCCGGGCGGCCGCGTTGCAGATGCGCCAGCTTGCGCCACTCGCCGAAGAGATGGAAACAGTCGAAGTGGTCATCCAGAATCACGCGCCCGTGGCCCGCAGGCGCCTCTCCGAGGGGCAGTTCCCCAGCGGGGCTCGCATCGTCGCCCTGCGCAGAGAGGGCCACACCATAGTCCCGGACGGGGCGACCATCCTGCTCCCGGGCGATGTCGTCACGGTCACACTCGGTGCGGGTACCCGGACCGCGGTCTTCGAGCTCCTCGCCGGTGTCGAACAGGACTAATCGCGCGCGTACCCGTCTTCGCGCAGCCGCCGCCACACCTCGCCGCTCGCCGCGTAGCGATCCATCAGGTACGGGTACACCGCCGGGATATTGAAGAGCTGCTCCATGCAGAGCTGTGCCAAATAGCGATCGAGCACCGCCGGGTGCTCGTCCGGGTCGACCAGGTCGATCTGCAGGCCTGCTTCGAATCCCCCGGCCGCGGCCGGCTCCCCCGCAGCCTGCGCCACCACCAGCCCCTTGCCGGAAAGCGACTCAATGGCCGAGCGCAGTTCGGCCCGGAACGCCGGCGCGACTTTCACGCCATCCGGTGCCAGGTGCGTTGAGCGTTCTCCGCTGCTTGCGAGCCCGTGCACAACCGCCGTCACGTGGTCCACCCGAAAGGTGTCGCTCCCGGCCGCCCGCGACGGTGGCAGCCCGACCGAGAGCACGCCGAGGAGCGCGACTTCGAGTGGGGACAGGTCTTCCGGCTGGTAGGCAGGCATCACCCATTACCTTAGCGCGGCCCCACCGACCGGCCCAGCGAATATCCCGCCGGCGCCCGGCGCTACAATCCTGCCACATCGCCCTGGAGAGTGGCCCCCATGGCCGGCTTGAGCCACCGCTTCATCCACACCAACGGTATCCGGATGCACCTCGCCGAAGCTGGCGAGGGCTTCCCCGTCGTGTTCTGCCACGGCTTTCCTGAACTCTGGTACTCGTGGCGCCACCAGATCGATGCGGTCGCCGCCGCAGGCTACCGCGCCATCGCGCCCGACATGCGTGGCTACGGCGAGACCGATGCCCCGGCCGAACCCGCCCAGTACACGATGAAGGTCCTCTGTGCCGACAGGGCCGGCCTGCTCGACGCCCTTGCCATCGAGAAGGCCGTCTTCGTCGGCCACGACTGGGGTGGCGCGGTCATCTGGCAGATGGGCCTCCGCTACCCCGAACGCGTCGCCGGACTCGTCG
>CAUJEQ010000230.1 GCA_963169135.1 Chloroflexota bacterium | reverse complement strand
TCCCTACGCCAACTACCGGAGAATCAATGAACACCATCGAGTTCCTGCAGATCTCGTCGGCCGTGGTCCCTGACCGCGAGGCGCTGGTCGAGTTCGGCGGAAACAATAAGCGGATCACCTACGGGGAGATGTACCCGGCGGTCGTGAAGCTCGCGAACGCCCTCCAGGGGCTCGGCATCGAACGCGGCCAGAACGTGGCCGCCATGTCGGTCAACAGCGCCGACTACGTGTTGACGTACTACGCCTGCGCGATGCTCGGCGTGACCTTCGTCCCCTTGAACTATCGCGCGAAGGACGAAGAGCTGACGCACATGCTCAACGTGAGCCAGTGCCAGGCGGTCTTCGTTTCGGACCGCTACCTCGACCTGGTGGAGCGGATCCGGCCGACCCTGACCCACACCCAGCACTTCGTCGCCTACGGCGGCGGGCAGGGCGGCTTCCTGGACTATAACGAACTGCTTGCGCACGCCTCGGAAGAGGAGATCTGGGCCGAAGTCGACGACAAAGACGCGACAATCATCATCTTCACCTCCGGGACGACGGCGTTGCCGAAGGGCGTCCAGCTGACGTACCTGGACATGACCGCGTACGTGACCAACCAGCAGCCGGCGGACCCCGAGGTCCACGAGAAGGTCCTGGTTTCGGCGCCGTTCTTCCACGTTGCCGGTGCGACGACCATGATGCTCGCGATCTGGAGCGGGCGGACACTGGTGATCCTCCCCGCGTTCACGCCGGAGGACTGGCTGGGCGCGGTGCAGGCAGAGGGCGTTACCCACGCCTTCGTGGTCCCCACGATGCTGAAGCGCATCATGGAGGTGCCGGACTTCGACAAGTACGACCTGTCGACCCTGCAGAGCATCACCTACGGTGCTGCGCCGATGCCGTACGAAGTCGTGCGGCGGGCGTGCGACATCTTCCCGCCGAAGGGGACGGGCCTGATCAATGCCTACGGCCAGACGGAGTCCACGGCGACGCTCACGTTCCTTGGCCCGGAAGATCACGACCTGAGCACCGATACGGCCCTCAAGGAGCAGCGCCTGCGGTCGGTCGGCAAGCCGATGCCGGATGTCGAGCTGGGCATCATGGATGAGCGCAACCGGCTCCTGCCGCCGGGCCAGGAGGGCGAAATCTGCGTCCGCTCGGACCGCGTGATGAAGGGCTACTACAAGCAGGAAGAGGCCACGAGCACGGCGATCATCGATGGCTGGCTGCACACCGGCGACGTCGGCAAGGTCGACGAGGGCGGATACCTCTACATCACCGGCCGCAAGAAAGACCTCATCATCCGTGGCGGCGAGAACATCTCGCCGGGCGAGATCGAGAACGTGCTGGAAGACCACCCGGCCATCGAAGAGGCTGCCGTCATCGGCGTGCCCGACGTGGAGTGGGGCGAGGTGGTGAAGGCCGTCATCGTGGCGAAGCCGGGCAAATCGATCACGGCGGCGGAGATCAACGAATACGCGAAGGCGCGCCTCGCATCGTTCAAGGCGCCGCAGTACATCGCGATCGTGCCGGAACTGCCGCGCAACCACCTGGGCAAGGTGCTGAAGACCGACCTCCGGAAGGTGTACGGGACGCCGACAAACGACGGGGTGTAGCGGCCCGGCAGTGGAACAACGAGGCGCCGCTCCAGCGATGGGGCGGCGTCTTTGTATGGCGGATTGTAGTGGCAGCAGAGATGGTAGGATGAATGCCATGAAGACGACCATCGACGCTGCCGGGCGGATTGTGATCCCGAAGAAGCTGCGCGAGCAGGCCGGGTTGCAGCCCGGAATGGAGCTCGAGGTCAGCTGTCGCGACGGAAGGATCGAGGTCGAGCCGGCTGCACCGGGCTACCACATGGAGCGTCGCGGGCGATTCTTGGTCGCGGTCAGCGACTCGCCCACGGCAACGCTTACGCGCGAGATGGTCGAGGAATCCCGCGAGGCCATCCGTCGCGAGCGGGCGGAGGCGGCCCTGGAACACCGCCTCACGGACGAATGAACCGCTTCGCGGTCGACACGAACGTGATCGTCGCCATTGCGTGGGACGGTCATCCCGACCACGCAGTGGTAACCGAAGATCTCGAGCGACGTCTCCGCGCGGGCGCCACCATGGTTGTACCTGCCCACGTCCTCGTGGAGTCCTATTCTGTGCTGACGCGCATTCCAGTGCCATTTCGGTTGAATCCCTCTGACACTGTGGCGTTTCTTGAGGATTTGGTGTCGAACGCCATGGTGACGAGCCTTCAGGCTGACGCCCACCTCCCACTCCTCAGGCAGGCTTCGCAGGCTCGCGTAACGGGCGGCCGCATTCACGATATGTTGATTGCTGCGGCCTCGGTTGCTGCCGAGGCGGACGTTCTGCTGACCTTCAATACCCGCGATTTCGTCGAACTGGGTTTCGACCTGGACATTCGCGAACCGTCGGCCTAGTTTCCCAGTTACTGAGGCGGGTGTGCCGAGTTAGCGGCGATAGGGCGATGTCCCGGTTTCTCACGGACTGTGTCAATCTGCAATCTTTCCCTGGGGAGGGAACCGCCACCCGCGAGGCGTAGCGTGGCTCTCGTGAACGTGTGGAGCGACAGCCTCCGTCCGGGCGGGGCTGGCTGACGCCGATTTGGTACACTCCAGGCATGGCAACGCCCACCGGCGCATCCGTTGTCTCCATCGACCCCGACATCCTGTCCGGCACGCCGGTCTTCCGGGGCACGCGCGTGCCCGTGGCGGCGTTGTTCGACCACCTGACGGCCGGGGATCCGCTGGAGGAGTTCCTGGAAGGATTTCCCGCGGTGACTCGGGAGATGGCGCTGGCGGCGATTGCCGAAGCTGGCGAAGCACTGGTCGGACCGCGTGGCGCGCGTCCTGATCGATGAGTGTCTCGACCGGCGACTCGCACGGCTTTTGCCCGGGCATGCCGTCGAGACGGTCTACTCCCTCCGCTGGACTGGCACTCCTGACCGCATTCTCCTGGATCGCATGGAAGGCAGATTCGATGTCCTGCTCACCGCCGATCAGTCCCTTTCGAATCAACAGAATCTCGAGCAACGCCCGTTCTCCGTCATTGTCTTGAGGCCACGCCGAAATCGCCTGCCAGACGTGCTGGAGCTCCTGCCGCAACTGCTCGCGGCACTCGACGCCCTCCCGCCGGGCGCGGTAGTTGAACTCGCGCCGAGCTAACGGCCACCTCCTGGCTTCCCGCGGAGTGCGTCATTTTGCAATCTTTCCCATAGGGTAGGGAAACCGGCCCGAAAGGCGCGTACCATGCGTTTCGTGAACGTGTGGAGCGACAGTCTCCGGCCGGGCGGGCTGGTTGGCGTCCTGGTGGGCGCCGTCCTCGCAGCTGCGGCGGTCGGGGTGGCGCGGGCCGAAACGCCCGTGCCATCGCCGACGCCAACCCCCAGCGTCACGACTCCACCCTCCCCAGCGGGGACGCCGTGGCCGGCGCCCACCGGCGTGACGGTTCGGGTTGAGGCAATCCTGCTGGACGCGAACAACTTCCCTCTCCCACCGGAGAAGCAGGTGCACACCGCGATCGTGACCTGGGCTCACCTCGCGGGGTTCACCGGGACCTACGAGATCGAGCACGGGATCGCCGCCTTCCGTTCGAGCGCGCCACGCAAGTGGCAACTTGCCGGCACGACCGATGCGAAGACAGCGATCGACGGGATGCTGAGCTGGAAGGAGCAGGTCCAGCCGTCGTCGCTGAGCTACTGCTACCGGGTGCGGACCGTGATTAACGGCGAGACGGGGCCGTATTCGGCCGAGGTGTGCCTGCCGGAGGTGCCGACAAGCGGTCCCGCGCCGCTCCCGCCGGTCGTGGGCAACAGCGCCGGGACGGCACCAGGGAGCGGGAGCCTGCCGCCGGCCTGGTTCGCGTTTGCGGCCACTGTGTTGGCCGGCGGACCACTCTTTGCGGGGTGGGCCGCTTTGCGCAAGCGGCGCTGTTGAGCCAGCGGCGGTCTTTTCGTTCGCCCCGAACCTTCCCCTCCGGTAGTATCCCCACACCTGGGTTAACCGCTCCCTAACCCGGCGCGGTGGCCCCCAAACTACGCTCCGGGATTCGGAACATGACCACTTTGCCAGAAAGCCGCCCGACAGACGGCCAGCCTTCCGGGAAGGGGACCCGCCTCCGCGCCAGCTTCGGCGGTCTCGTCATCCCCGTCGCCATCATCGGCGCGATCGCCGCGTTCGAAACGGCCCGGACCACGGATGCCTCACGCGAGGTGTTCTTCAACATCAGCACGCCATGGCTGATGTACTTCGTCTTCGTGCTTTCGATCGCCGTGATCGTTGGTGCGTTCGTGCAGCGGGCGCGGATCTGGCGCCTCGGCAAGCCGCGGCCGGTGCTGAACAACTTCGGCGCGCGGCTGACCAACCTGCTGACGGCCGGGGCCGGCACCAGCCGCGTGAAGAACGACCGCTACGCGGGCGTGATGCACGGGCTGATCTACACGAGCTTTGTCGGCCTCTTCATCGTCACGATCCTGC
>CAUJEQ010000229.1 GCA_963169135.1 Chloroflexota bacterium | reverse complement strand
CTGCAGATGACGGGCCGGGCCGGCGACCGGCAGCTAAAGCGCTGCGACACGGTCTTCGTGCACGGCAACGGCGGGCTGATGAGCGAACAAGTCTCGCTCATCCTGCGCGGGGAGTAGGAGAAAGAGATGCCGAAGTATCGCAAGGGCACCGAGCCGTTGCCGGTCCCGACACCGATCAGCCAGCCGTTCTGGGATGCAGCGAAGCAGCACCGCTTGACACTGCAGCGTTGCGCGAACGGTCACGTGTTTTACTACGCGCGGTCGCACTGCCCGAAGTGCCTCTCGAACGAACTCACGTGGTTCGACGCATCCGGCGCGGGGACGATCTATAGCTACACGGTGGCGCGGCGGCCTACGTCGCCCGAGTTCGAGCAGGACGTGCCGTACATCATCGGCGTCATCGAGCTCGCGGAGGGCCCGCGCATGACCAGCCTGGTGGTCGAAATGGACCCTGACGCGGTGAAGATCGGGACGCCGGTCCAGGCGGTATTCGACGACGTGACCGACGCGATAGCGCTGCCGTACTTCAGGCCGACGTAGGGGAAGGCGGCGCAACCTCGGGCCAATCCCTGGCGTTCCGGAGACGGATGCCGGAGAAGTGGAAGCTGTGCTCCCACGCCCCGAAGAGCGGGGTGAGCGACGGCATGAGCCGCAGCTCCACGTCCTCGGCGCCGAGCGCACTGATCAGGTCGCCGACCGGCTCGACGGAGCGCGGAATCTCGTTGGCGGCGCTGACCCACATCCAGGGGTCGGTTTCGAGCGGGCGGAAGCTGGCCCGGTCCATCTCGTAGCGAAAGAGGGGCGTGAAGCGCATGCGTTCCAGCCAGGCCCATTCGATGCAAGCAATGCGTGCGTCGGGCCGGCCGCCGAACCAGCGGTCGAGGTCGGCTGCGTTCGTCTCGGGTGTGGGCCAAAGGAGCACGCGGGGACAGTCGCGCGGGAAAAGGTAGGTCCACGCGCGTTCTTCGTCGACGGTCCAGACCATCGGTGGCACGTCGGGCCGGTGGCCCGGAGTCCGGGGGACGAACAGGCGTATGCCGGGATCTTCGGAGAAGTGGAAGAGCTTCACTAATGTTGAAACGCGGCGCGGCAAACAAGCGTTAATCCGAGAGGTCCGATGCCTGAATGTCGAGGGCGACGGCCATCGCTCGACCCAGTTCACGCAGCTTCACTGCCGGGACCTTGCCAACAAGCGCGGTAAGGCGGGCCCTGGGCACGCTCGTCAGTTCATCGCATCGAGCGTACGAAAGGCGTTTCAATCCGGAGTGCTCATCCAACGCGACCTCCGTGGGAGTGCCAACATAGGACGAGTACAACGGCACGCAGAGCACCGACGAATAGCGTGACGCGATGAGTTCTGGCCGTGACACGACGACGAAAGCACGTCGCCGGCGGGGGTTCGGAGGGTTCGGAGCTGTCAGGTAAATCTCACCCCGCTCCAAGCGGTGCAACCTCTTCGAATGGATCGCCGAGCTCCATGGGGTCGATCGAGTAGTCCAGGACGTCCGGAGGCTCAGGCCCTTCGACAATGGCGTTCAAGCGGGCAACTTCCTCATGAAACACCTCCTGGCGGCGGCGGCGCTTGACCCACTCGTCAGCAGCCTCTTCCAGAACCGCTGAGCGGCTGCGACCGGGACCGGCGACTTCGTCGATCGCGGCGAGCAGTTCTTCGGAGAGCGAAACGGACGTCTTGACCTTCATACTACCATCTTACCACCGCTGGCCGGGAACCCCTATAGCCCATATTCGCCCGGGCGTGTCCTCACCCACTCGCCGATCATCTCGCCGATCATGATCGAGGTGAGGTTCGTGTTCGCCCGGGGGACCGTCGGCATGATAGAGGCGTCAGCGACGGCGAGCCCCTCGACTGCGTGGCAGCGTCCATGCTGGTCGACCACTGCAGTGGGATCGCCGGCGGGACCCATGCGCGCAGTGGCGCAGGGGTGGAAGCCGCTCGCCGCGAGCCGCCGCACGAGGTCCCCGATGCTCTCATCGGAGAGGTCGCGGCGGGGGTCGGGGAAAGTGACCTCGGCGATCACTTCCTTCATCGCGGCCGACTTCGTGAAGGCGATCGTGTCACGGAAGCCGGCGATGAGGCGCTTCAGGTCGCGCTCGTCCTCGCCGAAGTGCTGCTCGGTGATGGGCGCGGCGTGAGGGTCGGCGGAGGACAGCCGGACCGTGCCGGTGCCGTAGGCCTGCTCCAGGACCGTCGCGATTGCGAAGCTATGGAGCGGCCCGCCGCGCGGGGAGAACGAAAATGCTTCGATCTGGAGGTCGTTCCGGTGCTCGCTGCCGGGGGCGGTGTAGCGCAGGATGGTCTGCACGATTGGCTGGTCCGCGTCGAGTAGGGACGGGTCTTTCGCCCGGCAGACGATGGCGAGCGCCGGGTGGTCGCTCAGGTTCGCGCCAACGCCGGGGACGTCGCGGAGAACGCCAATGCCGTGCTGCGCGAGCTCTTCGCGCGGGCCGATGCCGGAGCGCATGAGGATGCAGGGCGTTTGCAGTGACCCGGCGGAGAGGACAATGAGCTTGCCCCGGAGCGTCTGCACACCGCCATCGGTCTCGACTTCGACACCTACGGCGCGGCCGTTTTCGACGATGACCCGGCGAGTCAGGGTGTTCGAACGGATGGCCAGGTTCGGACGGGCGCGGGCCGCGGAGAGATAGCCGATCGCGGTCGAGATGCGGAGGCGGCCGATCTTGTTCATCGGATGGGGCCCGGCGCCCCAGCCAGTGGGATCATTCGCGTCCTCGCAGTAGGGATAGCCGAGTTCTTCGGCGGCGGCGAGCCAGGCCTGGTGGACTCGGGTCATCTCGTCGTGGCGGTAACGCCGGATGGTGATCGGCCCGGCATCGCCGTGGTAGTCGCGGTCGCCGAACTCGAGGTCGCGTTCGAGGCGTTTGAAGGCGGGCAGGACCTTGTCCCAGGCCCACTCGGGGTTCCCGGCTGCGGCCCAGCCGTCGTAGTCCTCGGGCATGCCGCGGAGGGCGATGGTGGTGTTGACCGCGCTCGATCCGCCCGTCACCCGGCCGCGAGGAAAGGGCCGCGACCCGCCACGGGCAGTGGGCTGGTAGTCGAAGCCCCAGTCGTGGTCGGTGTAGGAGTTGTTGTGGCTGTTGACCAGGTCGAACGGGGTTTGTGCCGTGTCGGCATAGTCTGGCCCGGCCTCGACGAGAAGCACCGAGCGATAAGGCTCTTCGCTTGCCCGGGCGGCCACAACTGCGCCCGCCGAACCAGCGCCGACCACGATCACATCGAATTGTTCGTCCACTTTGTCCCTCCAGGTGGGAGAGAATCTACGTGGCGCTGGCGTTCGCCGCCACGTGTGGGCGCGAACCCCGGCGAGGGCGGCGGCACCCAGCACGTCTAAGGACACTACCCGGTTGCCTCACGTACAATCGCGGCACCATCTCCGCCCCAATCGAGGCTCCCGCATGTCGTTCGAAACAGTCCTGGCGCAGGCGCGCGCCGAAGGCCGGACCCTGCTCAATGAGGTCGAGGCCAAATCACTCCTGAAGGAAGCCGGCGTCTCCGTCGCCAACACCACCCTGGCCAAGAACCGCGACGAAGCCCAGGCCCAGGCCGAAGCTGCCGGGTACCCAGTGGTCCTCAAGGTCGTCTCGCCCGACATCGCCCACAAGAGCGATGTCGGCGGCGTGAAACTCAACCTCAGCGACAAGGACGCGGTCGGTGTGGCATTCGACGAGATCCTGGCGAGCTCGAAGAAGGCCGTCCCCGGGGCGAACATCCTCGGCGTAGCCGTCCAGCATATGGCGCCCCAGGGCACCGAGGTCATCGTGGGCATGACCACGGACCCGCAGTTCGGGCCGGTGATGATGTTCGGGCTCGGCGGCATCATGGTTGAGGTGCTGAAGGACGTCTCGTTCCGGCTGGTGCCGCTGGCGGACAAGGACGCCGACCAGATGATCAACGAGATCAAGGGTCGCCCGGTGCTCGCCGGGGTGCGCGGCCAGCCGCCGGCGGATATCGCTGCGCTGAAGCAGACCATCCTGAAAGTGTCGGCATTCGTGGAGAAGCACCCGGAAGTGCGCGAACTCGACCTCAACCCGGTCTTCGCCTACCCGGATGGAGCCCTCGCGGTCGACGCCCGGATCGTCATCTCCGAATCCTGAGCCCCGTTGGTCGTCGCGGCCGCACGCGGAAGGCGGCGGTCTCCCTGGAAGGATGAGCACCATGGCAGTTCCCGGTCATCGGCTTGACCGCATGTTCAACCCCGAAGTCGTCGCCGTTGTAGGCGACAAGGGCCCGATGTACATGTGGCTCCAGAACAACATGCCCTTCAAAGAGAAGGGCGGGCGGCTCTACTCGGTCCAGCTCGACGAGAAGGAGATCCCGGGGATCGAGGCGCTTGGCATCCAGAACTTCCGCTCGATGGCGGACATTCCCGAGCCGATCGACTACGCAGTCGTGGCAGTGCCGCGACAGGTTTCGCCCTACGTGCTGAAGGACCTCATCGCGAACGGCGCGAACGGCGCTGGCTTCTTCACCTCCGGGTTCGCCGAGACCGGCGAGGAACTTGGCATCAAGCTGCAAGACCAGCTGACCACGATGGCGCGCGAAGCGAACTTCAACCTGGTGGGGCCGAACTGCATGGGCCTCTACCTGCCGAAATCTGGTGTGCGCTTCAACGCGGACGCGCCGGTAACCGACGCGGGGAAGATCGGCTTTCTCTCGCAGTCGGGCACGCACGGCATTATGTTCAGCCTCGTCTCGGCGGCGAATGGCCTCTATGTCAGTCGCTGCGCCTCGTTCGGCAACGCAGTGGTGCTCGATGTCTCCGACTACCTCGAGTACCTGATGCTCGACGACGAGACCGAGATCATCGGGATGTACGTCGAGGGTGTGAAGAACGGGCGGCGCTTCTTCGAGGTGCTGCGCGAAGCGTGCAAGCGCAAGCCGGTGATCGTCTGGAAGGGCGGGCAGACCGAGGCAGGTGCGCGGGCCACGATGTCGCACACGGGTTCGCTCGCGGCTCCGCAGGCGGTTTGGGACGGGATGATGCGGCAGTGCGGCGCTATCACCACGAACAACCTCGACGAGACCATCGATACGATGAAGCTGCTGCTGAACAGTAAGCGGCCGAAGGGCAACGGGATGGCGCTGATGGCCCAGACCGGCGGTCAGTCCGTCTCCATCACGGATGCGTTCGCGAAATCCGGGCTGCGCGTGCCGCGGTTCAGCGACAAGACGTATGCCGAACTGGGTGAGTTCTTCAACATCGTCGGCGGCAGCTACCAGAACCCGCTCGACATGGCCGGCACGATCCAGGGGTCGATGGACACTCTCGACCGGATCCTGCGCATCCTGGATGCAGACCCGAACATCGACGCCATGGCGATGGAGTTGTCGGCGATGTTCGCGGCGCGCCAGTGGAAGAAAGTGCCCGATTCGCTCGACAAGACGATCGACACGCTGGCCGCGCACCAGAAGCGCTCGCAGAAACCGTTCCTGGTGATCCTGCACCCTGCGCACGAGGCGGAGTACGTGGCCAGCATCGCACCGAAGTTCCACGCGAAAGGCATCCCGCTGTTCCAGAGCTTCGAGCGGGCGGCGGCGGCGATGCAGCGCGTGCTGGCCTACGAAAACCGGTAGCCGGGAGGCTCCATGGAGACGCGCCCCTTCGGCCCACTCGCTCCGGTCTCTGCGCTAACGCTGGGTGGAGGCGGGCTGGGACAGGTGTGGGGCGCGACATCACGTGATGAAGCGATCGCGACCGTCGTTGAGGCGGTCGAGGGCGGCATCACCCTGCTCGACATGGCCCCGAGTTACGGCCGCGACGGTGAAGCGGAGCGGGTGATCGGC
>CAUJEQ010000228.1 GCA_963169135.1 Chloroflexota bacterium | reverse complement strand
ACGGGTTGCTCGCGGGCGAACGACTGGATGGCTGCGGCGGTGTAGGGCCCGATGCCGGGGAGCTTGCGGAGGGCGGCGGGCGAGGCCGGGAGGTGGCCGCCGTGGTCGTGGGTGACCGACGCGGCGAGCCGCTGGAGGTTGAGCGCGCGGCGGTTGTAGCCGAGGCCGCGCCACTCGCGGATGACCTCGGCGGGGCTGGCGGCGGCGAGGGCGGCGAAGGTGGGCCAGCGATCGAGCCACGCGGTGTAGTACGGGAGGACGCGGTCGACCTGGGTCTGCTGGAGCATGACTTCGGAGACGAGGACGGCGTAAGGGTCGCGGGTGAGGCGCCAGGGGAGGCCGTGTCGCCCGTTTGCGCGATACCAGGCCAGCAGGCGGCGGCGGAAGCGGGCGGCCTCAGGCGTTGCGGATGTCGAGGTCGCCAGCATTCATCCGTGACATCAGGTCGAGCGCCTCGTCGGAGACCAGGAGGTCGAGGAAGAGGGTGCGTTCGAGGGCGAGGCCGTCGGCGAGGGGCGTCTCCGGGGTCATGCGCACGAGTCGCTTGATATGGGCGACGGCCTTCGGAGAGCGTGTTGCGATCTCGGCGGCGATTTCCCTGGCGCGTGCCACGGAAGCGCCGCCGGGGACGACCTCGTGGACGATGCCGAGCGCGAGTGCTTCACCAGGGGAGACGGTGCGGCCACGGAGGGTCATTTCGAGGGCGCGGGGCATGCCGACGAGGCGGGCGAGCTTCTGTGTCCCGCCTGCGCCGGGGAGGATACCGACTTTCACCTCGGGCAGGCCAACCTGGTAGTCGCCGTCCTCGGCGATGCGGAGGTCGCAGGAGAGGGTGAGTTCGAAGCCGCCGCCCATCGCGAGGCCGTTGATGGCCGCGATGACCGGCTTCGGCATGGTTTCCATCCGGCGGAACACGCGGTCGAGGTCGCGCTCGGGGAGAAGGCGGGCAGGGTCGACCTGGACGCCCTGTTCGCGGAGATTGCGAGAGAGGCGTTCGAGCTCGTGGACGGAGTAGTGACGGATGAAGACGCCGGGGAGCCCGCCGGTGATGACGACGGCGCGGACTCCGGGGTCGGCTTCGAGTTCGGCCGTGGCTGCGTCGAGCTCGGGGACGGTGGCCGAGTCCAGGTAGCCCATCGGTGGGTTGGTGATTGTGATGGTGGCGACGGGGCCGTCACGGTCGATGTGCACCTGGGGCATGGCTACTCGTCCTCGTGCTCGTGTTCCTCTTCTTCGTCGGGGGCGACTTTCACCGACGGGACCAGGGCCATATCGCCGGTTCCTTCGCGGCGTGACTTTCGCGGTGGGGGAACCGCCTTGAGGCGGGTGACGATTTCCGCGAGGTCGGCGGGACTCGAGCTGGCAGGTGCCACGACGGCGACGACGCCGGAATCGCGGAGGACGCGCAGGTCGGAGACGCTGGCGCCCGCGTCGATGGTGGCGATGATGCCAGTACTCGCGAACGAGGCGATACGCACCAGGCCGAGTTGGCCGGCGAGCTTCATGGCGCCGTGGGGGCGCTCAACATAGAGCCCATCGAGGCCGAGCGGCCCAAGCGAGCGGAGGATGTTGTCCTCCAGGGACTCGCTGGCGATGACGACGTGGCCCATCTTCTCGTTGTCGACGGCACCGGAGTCGGTCGTTTCAAGGGGGCTGACTACGAAGTCGCAACCGGCGGCGCGGAGTGTTTCGGCATCGGCTTCGGAGAGGGCGTCGAGGAGGACGCCTGCCGCAATCTTAGGTCCGGCTACGCCATCGAGAGCCTTTGCGGCCGTTGCTGCGTCGCCGAAGTGGAAGAGGACGGCATCGGCGCCGGCTTCAAACGCTGCGCTCGCTTCCGCGGAGGAGCGGACGCGGGCGATGAGCCCCACGGCTTTGGGCTGTTCGCGGCTGACGGGGCCGAAGCCGATAGCGGGCCCGTCCCGGCGCTGGAGTTTTGCGATGGTCTTCTGAAGCTGGCTCATGTGTTTCCTTCGACTTCCGGGAGGGACGAGCGGACGATCACGCCCGCCTGGATCACTGCCCGGATGGCTGACTGGTTGGCAAGGACGCCGATATCCGCAAGCGGATCGGTGTCGAGGACGAAGAGGTCGGCGGCGAGGCCGGGGCGGATACGCCCGGCCCGGTCGCTGATACGCAAGAGTTCGGCGGCCCAGGCAGTGGAGGCGAGCAGCGCCGCCGCAGGGGAGAGGCCGAGGCCGGCCAGGCGGATGATCTCCTGAGCATTTTCGCCCGGGTGGTTCTTCGGAGTGCCCTGGTCGGTGCCCATGGCCATGCGGACGCCGGCCTTGATGGCGGCGCGGATGCTCTGCTCGTGCGCTTCGAGGACCTGCCAGCCCTTGTCGACCATGAAGGCGGGGATGCCAGCTTCGATGCCGCGGTGGGCGATCTGCCAGGGGGCGGTGAAGGTGGCCACGAGGTAGATGCCGTGCTCGCACATCATCTGGATGGCCTCGTCGTCGAGCCAGACGCCGTGCTCGATGGAGTCGACTCCGGCGCGGATGGCGTTCTTGACGCCCTCGGTGGCCTGCGCGTGGGCGCCGACGATGCGGAAGGCCTTGTGGGCCTCCTCGACGCCGGCGCGGAGCTCGTCTTCGGTGAAGCTGGGCGAGCGCGGGTCGACGCCGGGGGTC